>DNNS01000372.1:261-9060 GCA_003497555.1 Spirochaetia bacterium | reverse complement strand
CCGGACATGACGACTCCCTGGTTGTTTTTTTCTTTTGCCCGGAACTTTTTTTTAATTCGCTGTATTCTTTTAAAATACTGTTCAGGCAATCACGCTTGGTTTTAATGTTTTCGGCCCAGCGTGCAAGATATCCGCGTCCGGAATCCGTAATTGTATACATGCGTTTGGCAGCACCGGCTTTTGCCGTATTCCAGGCCGAGATAATATATTGGTTTTTTTCCAGGCAGCGCAGTATACGGTAAACCGCGCCGGCATCGGGATTAGTCTCAACCAGAATGCCTTTTTTAAGCATTTCTATTATTTCGTAGCCGTAAGACATGCCCCGGGCCAGTATCAGCAGTACGCAAGGCTCAAGAAAGCGGGGGGTTTTACCGTGCGGGCGGCAGCTGTTTTCTTGGCAATTACACTTTAAAGACATATTTATATATATGCTAAAAACATATATATAAATATAATACATAAATGTGATTTTGTCAAATACCGGATATTTTCACAAAATCCACCTATAAAAAAAATAAAAATTCCGGGGGAGGTATATTTTAACAGTATGGATTATAAGTATGCTTATAGCAAGGGGTTGATTAATACCGTACTTTTTTCATATTCAGAAATCGGCCGACAGATGACCGGATTAATGCATGAAAAATATGTTCAATTAAAATCAGGTGTGCCGGTCGATGTTCGATTTCGGGTAAAATATATCAGCGGCATTACTGCCGCTTAAGGAATGGATTTTAAAAATAAGATTTTTTTTTCTACTGCCGTAATAATATTTCTCCGCTGTGTGAATCTATCGCCAATGGCAATTGAACTTGTTCGCCTTTTTCTGTATGCCATTCGCCTTCAAGGACGATCTTTACCTGTTGCCTGGCAGGATTTACTAATACTTTGCCTTTTTCAAAATCCCGTTGATACACACCTTCTGCCTTGTAATACTCACCTTTCGCTTCCCCTAAACTCGGCATATCCCAGTAATTCGGTAGAAATTCTTCAACATTACGTATCCATGTCCATGTTTCTATACTCTTTGGAACTTCCGCATAAATCCACAAATAACAGTCTTTTCCTTTTCCAAGAAGGAAACTTGCCATAATATAACGATAAAGATTGTTGTATTCTTCCATTGATTCACCAACACTTGGTTTTTTCACAGAACCCACAGTAAGAACAATTTTCTTTCTCTTAACACAATCAACCATCGCATCAATATCTGCCTTCCACTCATCTTCATTTTTAAAAGCGGTTAACGACTTAGAAAACTGCCCGGTAAGGCTTTCGTTCATCATTCCATCGGTATAGATTAAAAAATCATTGTATCCTGCAAAATAATTTTTTCCATCTGAATCATTGATAATAAAACATTTATCACCTATGTAACTTCTGACTACGCGAAGTAATTCCATATTGCCTTGTTTCCATTCATCATCAGTATAAGCTTTTCCTGTTTTTGGATTAACAACTTTATACTTGTGGTTCAAGCTGACATAATTAATCCAACGCGGTGTTATATCAACCAAATCCAGCCATAGACCATCATATCCATATTTATCAATATAATCTTTTGCCTTTTGCCCTAAAAAATTTTGTACTTCTGTATTGCCGGGATTAAAAACCCTGTTTCCAAATATACTTGTTCTTTGCCATTCACCTACTTCATTCTTTAAAAACCAGTCCAGATGATCTGTTGGCTCTCCTTTTGGATCTAATCCAGTATTTGCCAAGGAAAGAGCACTTAAAAATACCAGTAAACGCACATTGGGATTAAGCGATTTTATCCATTTTATACGTTCATTTTCTTTATTTACTTTGTTTCCTTTGCTTTCAAATGAAACAACTACAAGGCTATAGCGATTAGCAATATGACGCCACTCATCATCTGAAAGATGTTGTCGCACACTCATCCACAAAGGAATATAGGATTCCTTGTAATCAATTTCCAACTTCTTCTGCTCTTGAGCAAATACCAAATTACGGCACAGAATATTACAAACAATACATGCAAATACTGCTTTAATTATCAGCTTCATATAGCCTTCTTCCTGGAAAATACCGTCTTCTAACGATAAATTCGTTTAAAAAATTAATTTAAAAGGGTTTCACGCAGAGGCCGCTGAGCNNGACTCCCTGGAAAATTTATTTGCAAGGGGTCTGGATACCTGTGCGTCTTCGTGAGCTTCGTGGTTAAATTTATTTTTATTATTTTGGGTGAGTTATATTGACTCATGACGGCTCTTTAGATTTTTAAAATATATATACTGAATCAATATGGCCATTTGGGACGCCAATTATCACGAAGCATCTTTGCATGTTCCTCAACAATCGATTTGAAATTTTTATCAATTGCAAGATTGATGTCTTCACCGGCATTTCTGTAATCATATAACTCTGCTCCTACTGTTTTTTCATCTGTGCCAACCCATTCTGTATAACGATAATTTTCAGTTCGCATAGAATATCCCATCCCTTTTTTGCCATTTATCTGACTGAATGAACACTGTTGCCATACTATACCTGCATCTTCTAAAAGTGGAACAAAACTTTTCCCCTCAAGATGCTCGGGTAATGTTAATCCGGCAAGTTCACAAACTGTAGGATATATATCTACAGAATCAACAAAACGATTGCATTTTACTCCCTTATTCTTCATTCCGGGCACCCGAACTATCAAAGGCACACGTGTCGTTGCTTCAAAATTCGTAGCTTTCATCCATAATCCTTGCTCCCCAAGATGAAAACCATTATCACCCCATAAAACAATAATTGTGTTGTCTGCTAATTTCAGATTTTCAAGTTCATCAAGTATCCGTCCAATTTGTGCATCAGCAAAACTTGTACATGCATAATAACCATGTTTAAATTCTCTCCTGAGATCATCGGAACTCGTTCTTTTTTTTAAACTCTCATTCATATATGGCATAGCAGCACCGGGTAATCCTTTTGGAAGAAATGGATGTTCAGAAAGTTTTATTTCATTCGGATCGTATAAATCCCAATATTTCTTTGGACAAAGATAGCTTAAATGCGGTCTGATAATACCTACAGCAAAAAAAAATGGTTTATTCTTAATTCGCCTGAGTACTTCTATTGACCTGTCTGCCGTAACGCCGTCACAATGAATATTGTCCGGAACGTCAGCATCTCTGGTAGGCTGTCCGCTGAATGGAAAACCCGCAGGAAATTTTCCTTCATTGCGGATACCTTTTAATTCCATTAACGGCTCACTCCATGACTTTGGATCTTCAAATCCGTCATGATATACTTTACTGATACTGATTGAATGGTATCCATTATTCCTGAAATGCTGCGGTAGTGTTGTCACATCAGGCAGCGCATCCCTGAAATGCTTATCATTCCAATATACTTTGGTTTTATCCGGATATACTCCGGTAAGCACACTGCTTCGGGAAGCTGAACAAATTGCTACTTGACAGTAAGCGCGGTTGAAAAGCATGCCGGTGGCTGCCAGGTTGTCTATATTCGGCGAAACAATGTGTTTGCTGCCGTAACAATTCAGTTCCGGTCTTAAATCATCTACAATAATAAAAAGAACATTTTTTTTAGGCATCTCCTCGGCGTTAAGCCATTCCGGCAGCATTTTTGCCAGTGCTGCTCCGGCAATGCTTTTTCCTGCATTTTTAAAAAACTCTCTGCGTCCTATCCGGGAATGTCCTGCTGATGAGATAATTATTTTTTCATCATTTACTTTATGCCTAACAGTCATACCTATTTCTTATTCCACTTTGAAAATGTAAAAACAAATATGTAATATGTTCACGAAATTTCAGAACCCATGCGTATTTTTCTGCTTCCTGTGAATTATACATACCGGATGTTTAACAAAATTCAGCATACCCTTAAGCCTGTGCAAATCACAAAATATACGATGCTGTCAGATAAAAATATTTATATACCTGTATATCTTAACAGCAATTAGTATTCCTTTTAACAAATTTATCAAAATTTGTCATTATGTCAGTTTTTACCTTACAACGTCCCAGTTTTTTATTTTACGTTTTTATTACGATAAAAGACATAACAATAGTGTCTTTTTTGAGTTAATTAACCAATTTCTTTATAAAATTACTTCTTTGAAAAACTGGGAATTTGCAAGCTGTTTTTACTGCTTTTAACTTTTAAAGACTCAATTCGATTTCTAAATTTTATCATTCTTGATATCGAACAGTTACGAGTGTCAACGAAAACGGTATTATTTCAATTTTATCCTGTGAAATTTGTTTTTCTTCAATTTTTGCAATATGTTCAAGGGGGCGGCCATTTTCATGTTCATCAATTCCATTGCTGGCATCCAGATACCCTCCTACATACTCCAGCCTGGCAGGAAATATCAGTTTTTTCCCGGATTCAATTTTGATTTTTTCTTTATTCGGTCCTCTGTTAATCACATAAATAAATAATGTATTGTCTTTTTCAAAAACCCTGGCATCAATACCCGGCATTGTTGAATTTTCATATAAAAAATTACCCTGTATTTCAGAAGAATCTTTTATTGTACATTCAATACGCTTTTTGCATTCATTAATATTTCCTAATAATTTTAATACCTGATACCTTGGAGGATGCGGATTAAAACCATTGGTAACTTTATCGTTATATTTCCCCAATATTTGCCAGGCTGCTCCGGAATGCAGATTATGCCTGCATACCCTTTCATATTGCGGAAACTCATCGCTTGATAAAAAAATATATTCTGCATCAAGCAGAGCCATCATCATTGTACTGGTACTTCCTTCTTTTACCCATATTGTCCAGCCGATACCTCCTTCATCCTGCCATATGGGTTTAGAGAAAAATTTTTTATTCTCAGACAAATTTTCTTTATGATCAGCGTGTTGTGCAAACAGAATAAACTTCCATTGTTTATAATAATATTCTCCTTTTGCTTCTGCATCGGATTTTTTAAATATTTCATTTATAGGCTCTTGATAATAATGAGATTCAAAAGCATCAAAAATATTTTTATTTAAAAGTTCTTCATTCCACCATTTAATATCTTCATTGTTTCTTAACCCCGCGCCCTTAGGAGCTATAATATTTACCGCCAGATTGATATAAGGATCTGTTTTTTTGATTTTTTTGTATGCCTCTTCTGCTGTTAATGCATATTCTTCGGCATTACCGATGTTTCTTTTCCCCTGGGAATTAAATTTCATCACACTTTGTTTGGGCATATAATTTTCACATCCCAGCATTCCATACTTGACAGATACTATATTAAGTTCTTTAATGTGCTTGATAAATTCAGCTAAAGAATCTGCGTCTTCGGTATAAATATTAAATGTAACAATCGGCTCGGCTCCCAGATTTTTGCAGAATACTAAAAATTCCTTAAAACCCAGTTTCCCATCCGGATGCAGCGTACTATTTTTCTTAAAATTTTCAAATGCTTCTTTGATAAATGTAATTTGTCCTTCGGCGGTAAAGTCTTCATCCTTAAAATTATCAATTTTCCAATGATAAAAATTACCGGCACTCCCGCCCGGAAATCTCAAATAAGCCGGTTTTAAGGCTTTAACAGCCCTGAATAATTCCGGGTTGTCATAATTATAATTCATTGGAATTATCTGACAGTTATATCCCAAAAATGGTCCAAATTCCTTGCTGTTATCAAAATTAATATTTATTGAAGTTGCCTTATCGCTTGCTGCCTGAATAAAAAAGATTTTTAATGTAAAAAAGATATATAGAGTCAGAAAGTTTAATTTTTTTATTTTCATAGTTGTATTCCTTTTTAGATAATTTATATTATTATTTCTATGATTTAAAACAGCTCCAACATAGTATAACATGGATAATCCAGTCTGAAAATTAAAAAGTTGCCGGCAAAATCATTGTTGTTCATTGTCTTTTTTTAAAGCTTCGGTAAGTATGGCATTAATCTCCTGACAGCCCTCGGCAATGTTTTTATTATTCAGGCTCATGAGTGAAAAAATATCATCAATTTTTTGTTTGTACGATTCAAAATCGCCAATTCTGACAGGGCAATATCTTTCAAAATTGAAATAATCTATGAGTATGTTTCTGGACCGGGGTATGGCAAATATTTTATTTCTTTCAATATTTCTTTCGTTAAACGGCGACATGTCGGAACTTAATTTATACATAAAGCTTTGAATTTTTTTTGTTTCCAGAAATTTAACATAACGGATCGCTTCTTCCTTATAACCGGTTTTGGCATTTATAGCCCAGAAAACAGTACTTAACCAAACCAGCCTTTTTTGTGCCCGTGGATAAAATGCGATATCCCATTCCAAATCTTTTTGTTCTTTTAATAAAGTAAATAAAAACGGACCGGAAAACAGCATCGCTGTTTTATCAAGAAAAAATAATTCATTTTTCCCGTTCTGCTGTAATTCGTCTGTACGCGGACTGGCCTGATGCACCGAAAACATTTCAATGTATTTACGAATCGTCTGCACATGTTCGTTATTATTGAGGAGACCATGCTGCAGACGATAATCAACCGAAAATAAACCATGCTGCTGAAGAAGATAGTCAATCCAGAAAAAACCGGGATGAAGTATGGCGCCGTAACGGCCAAGTTGTTTATTATTAAGTTTTTTCATCAGTAAATACAACTGTTCAAAAACCATATTTTCATCAGGAAAGTTTATTCCGGTCTCGGAAAATATTTTTTTATTATAAAAAAGAAGCATCGGATTTACCCAGGCGGGAAGAGCATACAGCCTTTTATCAACTGTTGCCTGATCAAGAAGCTGGGGATATATTTCAGTTTTAAATTCAATATTTTCATCTGAAAGATCAAGAAGCAGACCCTTGCGGGAAAGAGTAAGCACCTCATTTTCACCGGATAAAATAAAAATATCAATCTGCATATTTCCAATAAGCTTGGTGATAAGCGGCCCGAGATAGTTATTCCAGGCAGGAAACTGGGCAATTGTGACTTTGATATCGGGATTATCGCGTTCAAACAATTCTATTATTCGTTTTTGCTGAACGAAATGTTCGTTCCCCCCGCGCACGGCAATAACGATTTCCTTTTTTTTAGCTTCTTTTTTATTACTGCAGGAAATAAGCAGCAAAACACCTGCTGCCAGAAACATTACTTTAATCATGTTAAAAGCAGTTTTAATAAAATTTAATTTGTTTGTCATAAATTATCCTTTCCTTTTTCTATCGCATCAGGTATACGTGTGTATTATAAGCTTTTCCCTGTAGTCTGCCGCTCACGCAAATTGAAACTATATATAATCCGGATTTTTCAATTGCTCCGGTATTGTTTTTACCGTCCCATGAGTAAAAACTGATCCACTCATAATAATTATCAATGCGTACCAGACGGCCGTTTTGATTAAATATTTCGACCTTGACGTCTTTCCGTTCCGGGTTTGGAAAACTTATCTGAACATGTGTTGTGTTTTTATTATTATTTTCCGGCAAAAATACCCTGTTTTTAACACTTACAGTTTCATTTACGGTGTTTTCACGGTTACACATCACTCCATAAATACCGGTTTGATTGAGTGAATTTTCCAGTATCAGGAATGAAAAATTATTTTCCCGGCGATCAATAAATGATACGGTAGAAATCGGCGACCATGTTTTCCCATTCCATCCTGCAATACAAAATAAATCTTTCTGGGCAATGCTGAATCCTGTCTCATTATACGGTTTAAAATTTAATAAATTATTGGTGACAGGTATGCGAAATTTAAGCGTCCAGGCTCCCTTTATTTTATCTGCCAAATCGGAACCTGCAAGTTCAATCTGATGATACACAGGCTTTCCGGTATCATAAAAACTGAAATTTCCATTTGACAGTATGGTCATGGAAATACAACTGGTGGCTGAAAGAGCGCCACGGGGAACTTCGAGTTCTGCAAACAGCGTTGCCACGCTTCCGCCGCCGGTACCGATATCTTTTTCACGGCGGTAAACAGAGTGTGAAGCTGAGGTGTTGGTGGAGGAAAAAATTGAACCGGCATGATACACGGTTTCCATCCAGTAGCTGTAACGATCGCCGAATATAACCCGATCATCAAGATATTCCCGTAATGCAGGATTGTAAATTTTAGCGTGCAGCATGTTTTCGCGGTATAGATTATAATGATCAACATTGGCATGCGATTGGATTTGCCAGCTGATTAAAAACCCCTTTTCAGCATGGGAAAAACTTAAATTCTGCACAGCATGCATCCGGTAAGGAAGAATGATTATGATATTGCTGTTGGTAGCTGCAGATCCGCTCGATGAGGTTGCCGCGGCCTTTAAAACATAATTGGAGCGTGCGGAATATATATGCGTATATTCTTCTGAAGATATATCCATGATATCAGGGGCGGCAGTGCTGATATTACCGTCCCCCCAGTCAATAGATACATTATTAATGGTGTTTACTATAACAAAAGCATTTAAATTAATGCTGATTGATTCACCGGCAACTCCGAATGGCGTATTCTGTGAAATAAAATTAAAAATAACACCTGGATTAGTCTCGCATGACCCAAGAGTATGAAAAGCAGCAGATTGTTTCATATTGGAATGGCAGGTAGCAAGCCAGTTGGAGCTGCGAGGTTTATCGGATATTCTTACTTCATCAACGCGCCCGGAAAGATATCCTTGATTTACATAACTTCTACCAATACATAAATATGATTGGTATGTATAACTCTTAACGGCGCTGCCGGCAGCAATAGCGTCGCTGTCTGCCTGAATACTGTCAACAAAAAATATTTTTGTGCTGTTTACCAGATCAACAGTACCTGCCATGTTATGCCAGGTATTAATTTCTGCTCCAATATTAAAAATCTGATTTTGATC
>DNNS01000372.1:0-223 GCA_003497555.1 Spirochaetia bacterium | reverse complement strand
GGTATTTCCACCCAGTTGGATTTGCCTTCGGATTCATCGGAAAATTCAAGACCATAACCCGTTTGTCCGGCAACACGTACCGGTAAATTTCCGGCGGGTGTACTATTAACAGAACCGTGCCTGGCGTTTACTGTACTGTCAAGCATTTGCGGCGCTGTACCAAGCGGATCCTGCGACAAATGCCAGACTCCTTTATAATTGGCATCCCAAACCGCAGCAGCAT
>DNNS01000422.1 GCA_003497555.1 Spirochaetia bacterium | reverse complement strand
TTAATCCTGCTGATATGCCTGAACCAATTGCTTCAGTTTGGGACAAAAAAGGAAACAGTGTATTAGAAAAAGGCCGGCATTTTAACGGTTTTGATAAAATCTCGCATGATATAAAAGCCATAAAAAAAATGCGGGCGCTTTATCATGGATCCATCAAATTTATTGATGACGAAATAAAGCGAATTACCGATTTTCTAAAAGCGGAAAATCTTTTCAGTAATACCATTTATGTTTTTACTACTGATCATGGAGACATGATGGGTGATCATGCGCTAATAACCAAAGGGGTCAAGTTTTTTGATAAGGGCATACGCATTCCCCTGATTATTTCCGGTGCGGGAATTTCCGGCGGTAAAGAATGCAGCTCGCTCAGTTGTTCTCTTGATCTGTTTCCGACTTTCTGCGCGTGGGCAGGAGCAAAAAGCCTGCCGCCGCTTGAGGGAAAATCCCTTGCGCCGATTTGCTTGGGTAAAACCCAGGATACTCCCTGGAAAGAAGTAACCATAGAAGCGCCGTGTTACCCTGCGGAACTGGTAAAAGCCGGAGCTGAAAACGGCGTACGCGGCATAGTGACTGCTGATAACTGGCGTTTTACAATTTTTGACGAAGATAATACCGGAGAAATGTTTAATCTTTCGAAAGACCCCTGCGAACAGAATAATCTGTTTTATAATCCGGATTATACCGAAAAAAAACTTTTTCTTTTTGAACGCCTTACCCGCGCCTTTATGCAGGCAGCCTCAGTTCAGCAATACAGAAATCTTCCGGCCGCAAACGGTAAAAAGTTTATAATAGGACCGGGAATACAGAATTTTAACGGAGAAGTTTACCAGCGGTAGACACAAAAAAACAAAATTATCAGGATAAAAAATGATAAAAAACTCAGGCGCTTAGCTGCGCGAGCCACGCAGCGGCAGAAACAACGCTGATACCGTCTTCTTCCCGCGCTTGCCGAAGATTTTGCACTAACTGCACCATTGGTATATCAGGAAATTTATTCTTAAAATATTTAAGATGCCGGGATATTCCGCTATCTGATAATTTTACTTCAACAGCCTGCTTAAATTCGTTTTCTTCGGCAAGAAGAAAATCAATTTCTTTACCGTCTTTCGTGCGTAGATAATGGAGGGAAATATTTTTACCGCAGCTGTCATTCAAATACTGGGCATGTTTCAATAAAGATACGGCCGCTGTATTTTCCAAACGTTTGCCTTCATCACCCAGAACCAATCCGGTATCATAAAAATAAATCTTGGGTTCTTTAAGAATTGAACGGGCAATATTTTTATGGAACGGGCGTATGGAAAAAATAATATAAAGACTTTCGAGTATGGCGATATATTTACTTACAGTGTGCGGTGATATCTGCAGATCCAGCGACAAAGAAAAATGCGATATCGGCGAACCTGCTCTCTTGCGCAATAGTTCGGCTAAAATTTTGATTGCCCTTATTTCCTGAATTTTACTGAATTCCAGAATATCTTCACGAATTAAATCAGAATAATACTGCTGCCGCCAGCGGTTTGCTTCGTTTTCATTATTAGACAGCTGCGGTTCCGGAAACCCTCCTAATTTGTTTAATCTGACAAGGGCTTCATCCGGCGGCAGACCGGCAGATAATTCTTTAACCGAAAGAGGATTAAGGCGATAATGAAAATATCGGCCGGCTAAAGATTCGCCGCCCTGGCGGAATGTTTCCAGCCGTGCGCTGCCGGTAACAAGAATTTTTTGATTTTCCGTTTTGGTATCAAAAGTGCCTTTCAAGAATATTTTCCATTTTTTCATTTTATATATTTCGTCAAAAATCAGGAGATCAGTGTTTATCGGCCAAGTGCGCTTTTGAATAATTTTAGCATGATCTATATCGTCGAAATTAAGGTATACTGAATTTGGAAATTCGGTCATTATCTGTTTAGCAAAATACGTTTTTCCTACCTGGCGAGGCCCGGTAATAAATACCATCTTTTTGTTGAGGTCTTTTAGTATCAATTGGTGTAAATATCTTTTCATAATGTTATTTTAGCACAGTTTTGCTAAAAAGTCAAGACTATTTTGCAATATTATGCAAAATAGTCGAATTAATATTTTATCGGACAAGCTTTTTAAAGGTAGAAATTATTCCAGTGTCATTCTAAGGTAAAGCCTGTGCTGAGACTATCGAAACAAAGAGTAACACTGCCAGGCTTTTTAAAAAAATCAACTTTCCTTCTTTCAAAAATCGCATCCATTTTTTCTGTGACGCTAAATCTCAATGCTTTTTATTTCATGCGGTTTGAATGCGATTGTGCGTTCTATCTTTCGGTTCGGTATGCTTAAAACAATACTTCGCTCCTGCCCGGTCATTTCAACCAGGCGTATGTTTAAGCTGTTACCGGCAGCCGCCGGCCGGATGGAAGACATAATAACACCATCGCCCTGCATGGATAAAAACGGCAAACGCGCATCTCCGTTTCCGGAGGGAAAGAATGACAAGAGATACGGCTGTTCATTATAAGCGAGCGCTTCCCGCGCAATCCGGCCGGCCAGTTCATCAGCGCTGCCGAACAGCAGACGAAAGGACACGCTGCGCTCCCCCATATCGCTATGCGGCATATAACGGTCATCGGGAGCAGCAAGCGCTCCGCGCAGCGGATGGCCGGCATACATCGGCGAACGCAGAACAGTAATGCGTATGGCGTTTGCGCGAAAATCGGATCCGTAGGTGCCGCGGTTCAGCACAGCCAGAGCCGCGCTGCTGTTTTCGGCTCGGACCCATTTCTGCGCTGCGCATTCCGTGCCGTCAGTCTTGAGGTTATCAAAACCGAACACTCCGTCGCCTATGTAACGCTCTGCGGTAAAAGCGCACGGGATTTCCAGTTTGAGCATACGCGCACGTTCCGCCCAGAAAATACGCATATCAATATCAATGAACGCTCCGGTTTTTGGAATACTGTAACGCATGACAAT
>DNNS01000752.1 GCA_003497555.1 Spirochaetia bacterium | reverse complement strand
CATATCCGCTGATTTTAAGTTCCTCAGCGTGAGTGAGCCCGGAAACAATAATAAAAAAGATCAGTACCTTAATGCGAAGATTGCTTCCTGACATTACATTCCTCTTTTCATCATGCGTTCAGTAAATAATTCGCTGTCCAGTCCGGTATCAATACTGATCTCGGATAATTTCATCAGGGTGGTATGTTTTTTCCGGATATTATGCATTTTTCTGCCGGTAATTATCCAGTAGTTTTTGACGAGACTGTATTCTTCCGCAGTCAGAATTTTCAGCAGGCTGTCGGATTCGTCATAGAATTCTTTTTTAATATCGATCCACTTATCTTTTATTACCCAGGTAACGGTTCTGGAGTACATATACCCTGTTTCTTTGGGCCGGCTTTCAACCACCAGGCACTCTTCGTTATTATATATTTCGGTTTTCACAATGGTATGCGTATCCTTGCCCGGGTGCCGGTCTCCCAAATCATCAAAAGTAAAATCAGAACCCATGAAATAATCGCTTTTACTGTCACTGGCAATGCGTTTTATTCTGCCCAAAGCCGGCAAATAGATCCATTGATCATCGCTTTTGGTCTGATCAGCATAGCTCCAGGTCATGAAAGAAGTATTGCGCACATCAGCCGGCATGACAAAAAACATGATTTTTTTTTCATCGCTTCCATAACGTTTGGAAAACTGCATGATTTTTCTGACCCTCTGCTGGCCGGCAGAATTGATCAGTGTCATGGTTAATGTTGATTTGAGATCATTTTCTGCTGCCCGGTTATACACTTTATCAATTATTTCCAGACCGCTTAAGCGGGATTCCTGGCATACAAGATAAAAACCACCTGCCAAGCCCGTTAATAAAATAATTTTAAATAAAAATTTCATAAAACCTCCAGAGTATTATTATTATTTCTTCTTAAAATAAATATTAGACATGTACATAACCAGGAACATAATGGTCAGTGTGCCGATCAGGCTGGTAAACATATTAAGCGATACCAGGGCGCCCAGGTTTCGGTTGCGGGGAAACGCCGAAAGCAGCAGAACCATAAAACCGGCAATAACCACCAGGGCATTGAAAAGAATGGCCTTGCCGGTCTGGTTCACCGTAAGTAAAGAAGCCAGTTTTTTGTCTTTAAATTCCAGCGCATTATTTTTATACCTTTCGATAAAATGAATACTGTAGTCGATTCCAATGCCAATGGCAATACTCGAAATGAGCGCCGTGGTATTTTCCAGGGGAATATCCAGCAGCCCCATCAAGCCGAAACTGGTAAGGGAAGAAATCATAATCGGCAGGGAACCGATCAGACCGATATACAAATTTCTGAACATGGCGGTAAGCAGCAGAATTATCATGACTAAAGATATCAGTACACTCATAATTTGCCCGCTTAAAATAAGATCTACAAATACCAGAGATTTGTAACCGGAACCGGCATATTTTACCTCAATTCCGCGGCTGGAGAATTCCGGCAGCCAGATTTTTATTTCATCAAGCAGGGCATGCATGGATTTGGAATTATCGGATTTCAGCTGAAAAACAATATTCAATTTCTGATAATTATAATCAACGGTCTGCCAGAGATTGTCAGGATCCCCGGACATTTCATAAAGCAGCAGATACTGGGCAATTAAATCCGCCTGTGCCGGTACCGAGTTATATTCTTCGGCATCAGCGTGCATTACCTTATTCATGCGTTTAAGATAATCAGCAAGAGAAAAAGAATTACCTACAAAATCGAGCTTTTTTTCCATTGCCTGCTGCAGGGAATCGACTATTTTCAGAACTTCCGGGTTTTTAAATGCGCCTTCTGTTTCAGAACTTAAAACAACATTCAGCGTTGATGTGCCGCCGAAATGACTGTTAATGAATCTGTCAGTTAATACGATTTCGCTGTCTTTTTCAAATTTTTCCAGAAAGCTGGAATTTATCCAGACTTTGGAAATACCGGCAATGGAAACTGCAATTACCGCTGCAGTTGCTATAATAGTCGCATATTTATATTTGATAATTTTTTCAGCAATAAAATTACCAAGTATTCTGTCGAACAGGGATGTTTTGCTTTCTTCAGGCCGCGCTTTCCAGTGAGGCAGACCTAAAATCATTATTCCC
Organism: Spirochaetia bacterium; assembly: GCA_003497555.1. Taxonomy (GTDB): domain Bacteria; phylum Spirochaetota; class UBA12135; order UBA12135; family UBA12135; genus UBA12135. Next base: position 3,518 of record DNNS01000752.1, on the reverse strand, counting down.
GCAGGAATTAAAACCAGGGAAAAAATCATTGCCATCATGACACCGGCAGCAGTGAAAATTCCGAAATATTTTATAGGGTATACTTCCGAAGAAACCAGGGAAATAAAACCTATGGCAGTGGTGAGCGAAGTCATAATTACCGGTTTCCACATGTTTTTAAGCATGTCCAAAACCGCATCCTTTTTACCAGCCTCCGGGTGAGCCAGGGTAAAATGTCTGAGATGAGTGTACATGTGAATACCGTCTGCCACGCCTATGGCTATAAGCATTACCGGAATCATGGTTGATACGGAATAAACAGGTATGGAAAAGAGCGCCATCAGTCCGTAAGACCAGACAGTACTCAGCAGTACTACCAATAAGGTAAAAAAAGCAGCGCGTACGCTTCTTAAAACCAGCAGAAGGGTAAAGACTATAATCAGAATTACTACCGGCACCATTTTCTGCATGTCGCGCGGGCCGAGTTTGGCCATAACACCCTCAACAATGGGGCGTCCGGCTATATAAATATTTTCCGGGCCTTTGTATTTCTCGGCAATCTGCTGAAATTTTTCATATAACTGCTCTGAATAAAGATCGTTATTTATTTTGGCAATGATAATTGTAACAGTCTCGCTTTGGGAAACAATTCTTCCGTTAACCATTTCATTGTTTCTCACCAATTTTTTCAGATTATCCAGTTCCCCGGCGTCCTGCGGTGTCTGGTTGTAAAACGATTTAACCGTCATTCCGTCATCGGATCCGATAATGTTTTCCGCAGTGTACAGGGAAGTAACATCATCTTTGCCGATTTCCTTGATATTTTGGATTTCAATGGTTAGATCTTTTACTTTTTGCAGGGTATGCGGGCTATAAATTCCTTCTTTGTTTTCCACAGCAATAATAATTCCGTCTCGAATCTGAAACCATTCTTCCGCCTGGGAACTGAAAACAAACGCCGGATGATTCTGCGGCATATACTTGTCAAGATCAGTTTCCATGCGGGAGTTTTTTTTCATTACTAGGAATAAAAATACCGAGAGCAGGATGGAAATAACCAAAGCCTGTTTGGCATAATCCGGAATTTTTTTAATCATTTTTTCTATAATCATTAAAGTCTCCTTCGAAAATTTAATTATTTCGTGGTCTCGCGACCAACATTTCTCTTAAACAATGAAATTTAAAGGGTTTCTCGCAGAGTTCGCTGAGGCAGCTTTTTTGCAATCCTGCAAAAGCTGCACTCCCGGCATCCTGCCGGTCGCTCCAGAGGAATGAATAAAATATTAAAGTTATTCTCTGCGGACTCTGCGCCCTCTGCGCGAACACATTTTCATCGTCTCGGGTGTTCAAGTTGAACATGATGACTCCTTCTTTACTTTATATAAGTATATTGCTTTTTTAACTAAAAAGCGGTAAGATTTCTTACGGATTTTAAAAAAAATGATAGAATTTTTAAAAAAAATAGATTTATTTTCACATCTTGACAATAATGAGCTTGAAAATTTCACCAAAAAAGGTCAAATACTGCCAGTCAGCTTTAAAAAAGGCCAATATTTAATCCAGGAAGGCGCAAAATATAATTCCCTGCATATCTCCATCAAGGGAATATGCATGGCAGAAATGGGAGATATAACCGGAAAGACCATAAAAATTGATGAATTTAAACCTCCGCATATTATAGGCATAGGATTTTTTTTCAGCGATAAAAACATACTGCCGGTTTCCATCAAAGCTAAAACCAATCTGCAGATCATTAAAATCAGCAGGCAGGCAATTTTTAATTTATGTAAGAGCGATGAAATTTTTTTAAATAAATTTCTGTTAACTTTGTCTTCCCGCATCGAATTTTTAACCCAGCGCATCCGTTTTTTAAATTTTAATACCATCAGGCAAAAGCTGGCTAATTATTTATTAATACTCGCCGGAGGCAAGGAAAACAGCCTGACGCTTCCGCTGAAAATGCATGAGCTGGCTGATTATTTTGGAGTTGCCAGGCCTTCTTTATCCCAGGTATTTATTGATTTTATCAATGAAGGAATTTTAAGCAGAAATAAAAAAAAAATAATTATAAACCGGCGGGAAAAATTATTGGCAGTATGCAATAATTGATTTCCAGATTTTGAAAGATATTCCAGTTTTTCATGGCACATGTTCATTTATAAAATCATAACATATCAGTATTGGCAGCAGCAGATCTGATAAAAAATTTTAAGTTTTAAGGCAGGATAGATATAAGTGCGTATAAGCTTTCAATTGCTTCATCATCATGCTGTGCTCCCAAGGCAGGAGCCTTGCTTTGATTTTTTTTAACCGGCAGCGGCCAGGGGCCGTACTGTTTGTCATTTAAACTAAAGGTTTTGGAGACATCAATTTCTGATTTTCTTGCCATACTATTTACTGCAAGTTTAAAATATGGAATTTCTCCCAGCGCTGTTTTTTTAAAAGTAATATCAAAATGTTTTGAAAAATCATCAGGTTTAATTACAAGATTATCCGGTATTTGATCAGCATTGGTTGTTGGAATTAGATTACCTGAAAAAATTTCAAAGCCTTGATTGGTGATGCGCTCTATATGATACCCGGATATAGTGTTTAAAATATTATTGATAAAGCGGAATGATAACTGGCTGTTATTCAGAGCCTCGCTAGTTCCTTTACTGTGCAGAAAGGTCTGCCCGCCATAAATAGTATTATTATAAATNNAAATTCTGCATTTCCATACTTATGTATTCTTATGTTAATGCCGCAATCATAAATAAGATTATTATAAAATTCACCGTAATATACCCCCGGATGTGTTACCAGGCCGATACTAGACATATTGAATATTACATTTCCATGGACGCGCAGATTAGCTGTTTTTTCAGCATGAATGCCAATCAGTCCTTTGTAAATGATATTACCGTAAATCTCATTGTTTTTACCGGCATTTTCAATAAGAATACTTTTATCGTCGGATGTTTTTGGTCCGACTATATATTTAAATACGGTATAACGATGGCGGGGTAATTTCTTTTCCTCTGAACCTGCGCCAAAAACATCGCCGTTTAAATAATCAAGCGACATTACATTATTACTGATGATATTGTCACTGCTGCCTGCAGAAATTTTTATTCTGCAGATGCCATGTTTAAAACAGTTTTGCCTGATTATATTGTTTCGGGCTTCGCTGCCCTCTATCACCAGTGATTTATTGGCGCAGCGAATCATGAGATTTTCANNATTATTTCCACGCCATCCCAGAATTTTACACTCTTGCCGCCAAGTTGAGTATGCCTGGAAATTGCTTTTTCCGATAAATTCAATAGGGCAAAACCGCCAATCTCGGGATTGTGAATTACTTCCGTAGATAATTCACTGATAGCGGCGCCTTTATGTTCAAGCTGCATAATACGGTCTGCTATGCGTATGACAAGTTTGCCATTCACTGTCATACATTTGGGATTAAAAGAAAGAATATCGGTTTTAAATACTCCCCGTCCAATTTCCGGAGCGGGCACCCAGTTGCTTAAAGGAATACCCGGATCGATTATGGTTTT
>DNNS01000420.1 GCA_003497555.1 Spirochaetia bacterium | reverse complement strand
ATCGGAAACAAAATTATCGGGGTGAAGTTCGTTTATGCGGAAGAGTCCGTATTCGGTCAAAAAAAGTTCAGAGCCGTTTGTCCAGGAGAAATGAGCATAGGGGACTCCCAAAATGCTGCAGATGGAAGGAGGGTGATTTAAGTCTTTATAGGGAATATCCTGCGGCAGAAAAATTTTTTTGTCAGGCATTCAGATCTCCGTTTAAAACGCAAGCCCTGAAAAAATCATCAGCGGATTTATTAATGCTGAATTTACTGCTGATCCGCAGGGATGCCTTGCCCATTTTTTTTCTTAAATTGTTGTCTGTTAAAAGCATCCCGATTTTTTCCGCCAGTTCCGCAGTATTTTCCGGATCTACCGCAAAACCGTTAATGCCGTTTTCAAGAACATCGGCAATACATCCGGCATGAATGGAAATAATCAGAGGCAGACCGGCATAAAGAGCTTCTACCGCCACCAGGCCGAAAGGTTCAAGCAGGGTGGGAAATACAAAAAAATCCGCCTCCTGAAAAAAGCAGTATATATCCCTGCGCTGCCGGTACCCGCGGAAAAAAACCTGACGCTCCAGGCCTGCGGCCTCAGCCTGGAGCATCAGGTTTTCCTGCTCATCACCGCTGCCGATAATATCCAGAAGAAAGGGAGTTTTCAGCAGCGGNNGCAGGCTAAAATTCTCGGTATTTTCCCGGTTTTTTTTACAGAGGGCAGAAATTTTTCGCTATCGCCAATGGTAAGCAGAGCCGGCGATATTTTACGCGGATCAGCCCCATAGGCAGTCTGCGCCTCTTTGGTAAGTGTGCCGGAAGCAATAAAATTATCGGCAAAACGGCAAATGAACCGGCGCAGAATTTTCTGCAGAAAGGAAATGTTCCGCTCGGAAGAAAGAGTTCCATCCGACCAGGAAACATATTTTTTTTTATGCAGCCGGGCAAAGCACAGGGAAAACAGGGCGGAAAGATTGTATTCGCCGGCAACAATAATATCGGGATTGATTTTTTTCAGATGCCTGTAAAGACCGGAAGGAATTATTATATTCCCGCCCTCCTGCAGGGCTGATTTTTTTTTGGCCACCTTGCCTGATTCCAGAACGGTGTATGCAAACTGCAGGGCGTTTTTATTGATTTCCCAGAAGCGCGTACGGTCTTCGGTTTCACTGCTGAAAATAACATGCAGGGAAATATTTTTTTTTTGTCCGAGAATATTAAATAAATCCAGGCGGTAAAAAGCCATCATATTGGTTACAATTACGCATTTTAAGGGTTTGCTTTCAGTAACGACAGGCATCAATTGTTCCTTTTTGCCAGGCAGAAAGCCAGCCGAGTTTTCTGCGTTTTAAAAAAAAAGAAATAATTATCAGCAAATTGCATTTAATGAATGTGGACAGCAGGGCAAAATACATTTTATGTTTGAGGCAGAGTTTGGCATAGGCCAGGCTGTAATTATATTTACGCCTGATTTCCGGCGGATAATCGTAAACAATGGGACGATCAGGATGATAAAACATAACGGCAGGAGAAAAGAGCAGTCGTTTTTTATCTTTGAGCATTCTGATCACCAGGTCATGCCCTTCGGATGCGCCGTAACGGGCGCCCAGTCCGAAATTTTCGTCGAATTGGTAGGATTGGAATTCTTCCCGGAAAATAAAAATGGTCGCTTCTATCCACAGTCCCCGGTTACCGTGCAGAGAAAGTTCCGTCTGCCGCGTGCCGTAGGAGATATAGGAATCACTGTTTCTGCGGTTTACGGTTCTGCCGAATACCGCTGCATACGGTGAAGCCAGCAGGTTCAGAGCTTTTTCAGCAGTATCGGGAAGATATTCCGCATCGTCATCCGGAAAGGATAAAATTCTGCCGGCAGCAAAGGAAGCGCCGTAATTTTTGGCAGCCGAGGTTCCGGTGAAATCAAGCCGTAAATGCCTGATCCGGAATTTATTATAAAACGGCTCTATTAATCCGTTTAAAAAATTTTCCCTGTTTTGATCAGCAATGATTATTTCAAAATTACGGAAGGTGCTGTTTTCAAGCGAAGCTAACAGCTGTACCGGCTCTGCCCTGCGTCCCAGGGTGGGAATAATGATTGACAGTAAAACCGGATCTGGTTTTTCCATTTTTCAGACACCGCTGCCGGAATTATGCCGGATGCAGACGAAAAAAATTTTTTTAAATTTTATCAGTTTTTTTTCGATGTTTTCATAGACTCCCGGCGCATGCAGCAGCAGCGCCGCCAGGGAAAAAAGATATTTAAGCATAAAAAGCGGCCTTGCCTGCCCTGACCGCAGAGAACAAAAAAACACATACCAGCCCGGCTTTAAATATTCTGCCAGCACAAGTTTTATTCCCAGCTGCTGCACAAGACTGAAAAAATATTTTTTCTGTTTTTTGCTTTTCAGCGAAAGATTTTCCCGCGATAATAATTGCGGCAGAACAGAAAAAATAAATTCCCGGTTTTTCGATAAATATTCCATACCGGCAGCAGCTGTGTCCGAAGCAAGTTCGCGGGAGACTCGCTGGGAAAGACTCGCGCTGTATTCCCGGTAATGATAAAGATATTCCGGAATAACAGCCAGTCTGCCCCGAAAGGCCAGTTCGGTCCAGAGCCGGTAATCTTCGGCAAAATTGGGCTTTGCTTCAGAGTAACGCAGATTTCCCAGGGCGGATCTTCTGAACATTACCGATCCATGGGCAAAAACCGCAGAAACAGCCAGCAGGGTTTTTATTTCACTGTCGTGTTCAGGCAAAGGAATTTCCGACAGAACTTTGTCTTCTTCGTTTATATATTTATACCAGGTTCCGCACAGAATGCACTCCGGATTTTTTTTCATTAAATTATACTGGGAATTGATTCTTTCCGGCAGGCTTATATCATCTGCGTCCATGCGGGCGATAAATTCACCGGCTGCCAGGTCAAGCCCGCAGTTAAGTGCGCTGATAATTCCCAACCCGCGGTTTTCATGTATTCTTAATCTGGAATCCTGTTTATGGTATTTATCAATAATTTCATCGGAAGCATCTGAAGACCGGTCGTAAATAATTAATAATTCAAAATCAGTAAATTTCTGTTTCAGAATACTTTCAATTGCTGCCGTAAGGTATTGCCCGCAATTATAAACCGGCATAATAATAGAAACAGGCGGATTCATGATTTGCGGTTTAAGCCCGAAACAATTTTTTTGTTATTCATTCCACAGGGCCCAGGGTAAATTATTTTTTTTTATTCCGGCAGACTTGGCCGGAATATTATTAAGTATTTAATTTCGCCTCTTGTCTTACAGTTTCAAAAACAGCAGAAGCCGGAGTGAGACACCCTGAATATTAAATTTCACTATTTTCTTTATAAACATATTATAGATAAAATTATACATAGATAAAGGCGTAATGTCAAATAATTAAGATTGTAAAATTAAATAAATTAAAAAAAAGTTTAACCGCAGAGTGCCACCCCTTAGGGGTGGGAACTCCATCGTTAAGCAGCCTCGCAGAAATAATGATGATGGAGACCAAAAAGAACAGGTTGATTGAAAATTAAAGTTGAAACATACGATTATGACGAAGCAAATGATGAGAATATATAACACAAAGAAGCTCTGGACAAGCACCGGCCTGCCGATTAAAACAGAACTATACAACAGCGGCGATGATGATTTGCTTCCCAACAGTATACAGCAGACTGCCTAAAATTCAGGTACTCTGCCTAATGGTTTTTTCTATATTGTACCTTCTACAATGACGGTAAGAGACAGCGGGAATAATCTGTTAAAGGGCACTGAAATTGTATACGATGCCTACACAAATCCCAGGGAAATATACCGCATTGATCCGGAAAATCCATCAAGCAGGCAGTTAATCAAAAGACTGGTATACGCTTATGCAGCTCCGTTTAATGATAATGCCCACCCCTGGCTGGTAAAAAAGGTATACGATGTATTTAATAACGATAATTCTGCTTTAAGCTATACCTACGACAAGCACTGTATGTAACATCTGCAGCAAATAACAGTGACAACCGTTTTACCGTGCCCTACGAGCATTATCCGCAAAGCGGCAGGTTAAAAAACAGAACAGCTCTACCTTAACGTATAGAGCCTTGTGTGCTGATGACTAAATTGTTTTAATAAAAGTCAAAAAAATGGGGGAATAATCTTTTATTCTATAAACCCAGAGACAGGGAGCTTTGGCAGGAAGTTGATGTTGAGACTATAAGAAAGATTTCTCTATATGCCAAAGGAACGAAAGGCAAGATTAAAAAAAAGGTGAAATCAGGATAAAATATATATGAA
>DNNS01000321.1 GCA_003497555.1 Spirochaetia bacterium | reverse complement strand
GCCCCATGTTGTCAAGCATTTTCGCAGACTATAGACGCGTACCCCCAAAAAAAAATCATACCCGCTCTTTTACGGCTTATAAATTCCAGTTTTTAAAATTAAAAAGCGGAAATATAAACTACCACCAGCAGAGCTGATGGTTTTCTTTTGGGTGATAAATGGAAAATTCTTTAATCTCGAACCGGAAATAATTGAAAATTCACCTGATTACAAGGCAGAAAATTTTTAGTTTTTTTGTGAGTTAAACCGAACAATAACCGGAACCTTATGAAGGGTTTAAAACTTCGGGTGTTTTTTGCCCGGTCAGACAGGTTAGCAAGAAAACTTAATTATTTCCTCTGGTAAATTTTTTATTCTTCATAGATTTTAATGTGCTCATACACTTTTTTATAGACATCAAGCGATATCCTTAATCCATGATATTCAATTAAATTATTAATTTCCTGTTTTACAATATCTGCTTTTAATATTTTTTTTTCTATTAATTTAATTAACACTCCAAGGGTGCCAATCGCTAATATTTTTTCATGTGCTGCAATTTTTCTAATATGGTTATCGTCAGTAATTATTAAATCGTATGTGTTTTTAATTGCATGAGTAAGTATTTCATTGTCTATATCGCTTAGACTTGTGGAATTAATTTTTTTTTCAATAGTATTAACTACTTGATTGTTTTTTAAAAATTTTTGTATTAAAAGATTTTCACTTGCCGGGATTTTATAGCGATATAATTCGTCAATAGGGCTTTGGGGTATTGTTATTTTTTCAAAGAATAATTTATTTAATAAATTTAAATAATTAATTTTTGAAAGAAATATAATGGGGCTTGTATCAATAATTATTTTTTTTAACATTGATTATATTTTTAAAGCAACATCTTCATCAAAATCTTTTGAAGAATAATGTAATGCCATATGCTTATCCGGCATTATAGAAATAAATTCGTATTGTGAAATATTAGCTATTTCAGCAGCGCGAGAAAGTGATATTTTCTTTTCGTTATATAATGTAATAGCGTAATTCAATTTATAGTCATTTAAACCCTGAATAATTAATTTTTGTAAAAACGATGATTTATCAAGTCCGTCATTTTTTGCAAAGCGAGTAATTTCTTTTGCATAAATATTATCTATTCTGGTACTCATTATTTTTGTTGACATGTATACATTCCTTATTAATTGTATACGTTATTATAGTTTAAATATCGCTTGGTGTCAATAGTTTAAAAACAGAGAAATTTTTAATTTTTCGACTAATGCTCGAGGGTGTGTAGGATATAAGGTGTCGGGTTTTTGCATTAATTCTTCCCCTGTTGCATAGCTCAGGTACGAAGCTATCAATTTTTAGGTGACTGGTGAGCGAAATCGAGCCTGGCACCGACGTTCGATGAGGTAAAAATTTTGGTATATTCTCAGATTTTAAATAACTTAATTATTGTTTCAGAATAATAGTCATTTTACGGGTAGTTACTGTTTGCCCTGACGCGGTTTTATTCCTGATAATAAAAAAATACAATCCCTGCAGTAAACGTTTTGATGTAACAGTTTCTTCGCCGGTAGTTTCAAAACTGCTGAAGAAGCTTTTTTTCCACAGCAGGGTGCCGTTTATATTATACATACTGATTTCGTTTTCTGTTGCGGCCGGAATAATATGACGGAAAATAATGGAATTATTTTTTACCATGGTAATAATATTACCGGTGGAATTTTCAAATTGAATTTTATCAAGCAGCAGACTGTACAGATAGTCAGGAGCTGCTCTGAAAATAAAGTTTTTCTGATTGCCGGAAGAATTTACAGTAACAAAACCGCTGGCTGAGCATTCTGTAGTTTTACCGGTATCGGTATCTTCAATTGCGGCAGTATATCCCGATGGCAGTGTTTCGGTATTCCAGCAGAGTGCAATATTTTTACCATGATTAAGATTAACCGCTGTAATTTGCCAGGTTTTCAGAGCTGTGCTGTTTTTTTTAAAATTATGGGAATATATCGAATCAAGCATTAGAGCCGGTTGTCTGGAAGGGGTAACAGGAGCTTTAATCGAATCAAAACGGTCTTTTTCATCGCTGGCCAGGTTTCTTACCCCTGCCATATTAAGAGCGTCACAACCGCCGGAAAAAGCGAGAATAAAATGAACATTCCATTCCGAGGAAAGTAAATCGCCTGTTTCATCAGCAGCGGAAAAGATTTTTTTTATTTTTACATTGTTGGTTTGTTCATTACCGCGGATAAGAAGCGCACAGTCTTTTTCTGCCCAGATCCAGCAGCCTTGCCAGGGCAGCAGAGTATCGGTAAGGTAATAGGCTGCCTGCAGACTGTCATAGGCCCAGAGGCGTGAATCTACAGTATTTGCAGCAACAGCCTGAGCCCAGGTCAGACCGCTTTCAGATGATGTGTTTTCTGCAATATAAAAATATTTACAGGCAAATTGAAAGGGCGAAGAAACCAGATTCCAGCCTTTTTTAAGTATCAGTGAAGAGCTGGCGGTTTGGGATATTGTTTGCCCCGGTATGGTGATTGTTCCGTTTGCTTCCGGATATAACCAGAATCCCTCTCCGGCTGTTTTCGGTGTTGTTTCGGAATAATTTTGCANNCAGGTAAGTATGGCAAAGGAAGCGGATGAAGTTCCTTCCAGAAGTACGCCCCCGGAATTATATGGTTTTACAGATGTTCCGGATAAATGCCATTTTTTGGAAATTACATTATAAGAACCGGTCAGGGAAAAAATATTGGTATTGGAAATTACAGCGGAAACACTGGCGTTGGATTGAACAGCGGGTTTATTGGTATAAATTCCCCGGCCGGCTGCAAGAGCAGCCTCGGCAAGATAACCGTCATCATCGGTAAACCAGCGTTGATCATTTCCTGCAGGATTAAGCGGATTTTTAAATAAAGGGTTTCCGTTGGTATTGTTAAAACCGCTTATATATATTTTATTAAAGCAATTGGAATAAACAACCGAGGAAGTACCGGGAAGATCATCATACACAATACATTTATCAGCTGCGATTGCTCCGGAATTATAACCTTCAATTGTGTCAGCAGTATCGCGATGCCCGGAAAATGTAGAATTCACCAGAGATATAACATTACCGGCCCCGCTGCAATGAAGGGCATCACCGTAATTTCCCTGGTCAGGCCCGTTGGCATTGTTGATAATAAAAAGTGAATTATATATACCGGCGGATGAAGCCATCCATATAGCGCCTCCGCTTTCATTTGCTGCATTTTGTATAAAAACGCAATTGGAAACAACAAGGGGCCCGTATGAATAGATCGCACCTCCCTTGGCCCATTGCTCTGATGAAACCGGTGCATTGGAGAAAAAACAGCAATTATAAATTGTGACACTGGATAATGAATCGGTTGCAATTGCGCGATCTCCGCCGTTTAGAAAACAAATTCCGTTAATAATGACTGAATTGGTGTTTCCGACATTAAGGAGTCTGTTACCTCCGGAATTTTCGGCAAAATCATTGGTTCCGTTGGCATTGGCATCGGTCCAGACTGTTCCGCCGTCAAGAATAACGTTATATTGCCCATTACCGTCATTGTCTCCAAGAATAGTGAGATGAAAAAGAGTATCGCGGTTCGGCAGGGACAGAGCAGCCCCGGTTTTAATTTTTTTGGATGTTACACCGTCCGTATCGAAAACATTTGATGAAAAAGTAATGATATCTCCGCTTAGCGCATTTGAAAAAGCTTCGAACACAGACAGCACACCGTCTCCGGGGTCAATATTGGTATTAGTGGTATTTACCATTATGATGGAAGGGAAAAGATTAGCGAAAATAATAAATATTAAAACAGCCGGTAAAAATCTATTTTTTTCTTGCATGTTTATATTATAGTCATTTTTCAGTCAAAATACAAATTTAAAGTTATTCCCGGAAGGTATATAAACATGAATATACCGGCCCGTTACGGCTGAATTCCGATTTCATAAGAGATATACCGGTTATTTCCAGTTCAAGCCGGGGAAGCGTAATGTTTTTTATAATGCTTTTCTGCCGAAGAGAAAAATCATTTTTAACGGTTCTGGCTAATGTAAGATGAGGGATAAATTTCCTGTTTTTCTGCGGATCTAAAAACTTGATTTTTTCATATATAATACTGATATTCTGCTTGTCAGGAATATCAAGAAATAATACGCGCGGGAAGAAGTTTATTCCCTGACAGAATATTTTAAAATTCCTGACAGCGCCATGCAGGGCTTTGCCGGTTAAAGCAGACAGTTCCTGTGCCCGGGGTTCGGAAACCTCATCAAAAAACACCATGGTTAAATGATAGTTTTCCTGCGCTACCCATCTGATTTTTTTTTCATTAATTTTTTTTTTTACGGTGTCTGCAGCCTGGCCGATCAGTTTTTTACTTTCCGGAGAAAAATTACAGGCCAAAAAACAGCGCATACTATTTTTAAAAAAATAATTATTTGGCGTATTGCCCGTAATAGGCGTTTTTACCGTGCTTACGGAAAAAATGTTTGTGCAGCAGAGTTTCTTTTACAGGCATTACTTCGGGATTAATATATATGGTTAACAGCGCCATTTTGCATAAATTTTCAAGTATAACACTGTTATGTACAGCTTCCATGGCATTATTTCCCCAGGTAAAAGGTCCATGAGAAGCGGTTAAAATCATCTGCAGCTGGTTGGGGTCTTTATCGGCAAGAGTTGTTAAAATCTGCTTGCCGGTTTCTGCTTCGTAGTTGTTGTTAATCTGTTCATCGTTAAGCTCGCAAGTACATGGGATTTCTCCGCAAACATAATCGGCATGCGTAGTACCGAAACAAGGAACCGGTTTTTTTGCCTGTGCCCAGGCTGAAGCATAAACGGAGTGGGTGTGGGCAATGCCTCCAATAGCCGAAAAACCTTTGTATAATACCAGATGGGTTCTGGTATCGGATGACGGATTAAGTTTAGTATCGATTTTATTATTATCAAGATCAACAAGCACCATTTCCCGCCAGGATAGTTTTTCATAGGGAACCCCGCTTGGTTTTATGGCAATAACCCCGGCATTGCGGTCTATGGCGCTGACATTGCCGAAAGTATAGATTACCAGTTTTTTTTCAGCGAGTTCTATATTGGCTTCAAAAACCTGTTTTTTAAGTTCTTTGCGGGAAGGCATCTGGCGTAAACTCCTGAAAATAAAAATAAATATTTTGTTAATTACCAGGGCAGTATTGATAATCGAGAAGATTCTATCATAAATTTCCCAAAAATACTTGTTATTAGGGTACAAATTTATTTCTTGGGTAAA
>DNNS01000535.1 GCA_003497555.1 Spirochaetia bacterium | reverse complement strand
TAAAATGGGCCGTAGCTCCGGTTGTGCCTCCTGATAAAGAAGAAAGCTCTTCCTGGCTCGGCAGTATTTTATAAATGGATTGATATGTTTTCATGTTTTCAACAATGACACTGCGGCTTTTTTTGTTGTAACTGCCGTCGGGATTCAGCAAACTTAAAATCCTGCTTTCAAAATAACCAATAAAGTTTAGAGAGTTCAGGGGAAAAATTTTTTCAGCTTTATCCTTGCGATTCTGAGAAGATGAAATTGTTGTTATATACCGGAAAAAATCTTCTTTGCTCATGTAGGGAGCAGGCAGAGGAATGTTTTCGTTTTCGAGCAGAGCTTTATTATACGCCAGGCAGGAAGTTCCCAGCTGTACAGGCAGACCGTATATTTTCTGCCCGTGCGTTACTTCCTTCATAGCAAAAGAAAAAAAATCCGTTGTTTCCATTTTATATCTGCTGATATAGGGAGCAAGATCAACCAGGCTTCCGGCAGCAATATAACTGTAAATGTTCATAAAGTTAAAAAATAAATCTACACCGCTGCCGGATGCAATTGCAGCCATGATTTTTTCCGTCTTGATACCGGTAATAAGTTCAATATGAATATCAGGGTATTTTTTTTCAAATCTGCGGGCAATTTTAGTCATTAAAGCAATCTGCGCAGCGCTTGATTCCGGGTTCATATATTTAACAATGGTTTTTTTCTTTTGTTTTTGCGCCGTGCAGGAAAGCATAATAATGCAAACTAATAAAAATAAAAATTGTTTTTTCATAATTGTCTCCATCGTCTTTTTTAACACATAGTATTATACTAATAATAATTACTATTTTCAAGTATTTTTTTTATTTTTTTATAAAATATTGACAATTTTATATTAGTATACTATAATCATATAATGAAAACTAATAAATACCGCCATATCTGTAAAGATATAGAAAATAAAATTAAAAGCAATGAATTCCGGGAATATCTTCCGCCGGTAAAAGATTTAATCTCGCAATATACAACAACCCAGGCCACAATATCTAAAGCCCTGCGTATTTTAAAACAAAACGGTTTATTAAGTTATGAAAAAGGAATCGGCAATAAAATAAATGATAATCAGCAAAAAAATATTTCCGGCCTTAATATAGGAGTTATGCTTCCCGTAAGGCCGAAAGAAACTTCGGAACAAAATCGCCAGCATATGCGTTTACTCAGGGGTTTCTGCAGCGGCGCGCATTTTTATAATTCCCGTATTTCTCTTTTTATAAATTCTGACCGTAAAAAAGAACAATCTTTATTATCCCGGCTGGCTGAGAGCCGCGATCTTGATGCGCTGGTTTATTTCCCGCTTACTGTAGATTATTTTATAGAAAAATCGCAAGCGCTGCTGCGTAAAATGAAATTTCCGGTAATAACCAGAAACTTTCATAATGATCATAAAATTTGCCGGATTGATTATACTGATGATGATATTATGAAAGAAATATTTAAATGTATTCCGGCTGACTTGCCTGTCTATTTTATTTCCATAAATTATCCTGTATATTGGGTAAATAACCGGGAAAAATATTTTCAGGAAAATTTCAAATTGGTTAACAAAAAATCCGTTATTAAAAATCTGAAAAAAATGTATTCGGAAAATCACATGCATCCCCGCCTGCTGCAAATGGCCGGTTATCAATCTTTGGAGGCAAATTTTTCCAATCTTGAATTCCCCTGTGTAATGATTGGAGTGAATGATGCTGTTGCGCTGGGCGCCATGCAGTATCTTCTGCAGAAACAAATCAGCATTCCCGGGCAGGTTTCACTTTTTGGTATTGACTGCAGCAGCCGGGCGGGGCGTGGAGTGATAGCTTCGGCGGATTTATCATTATACCGCTATGCGGTAAACTGCATGAAAATTATTCATTGCCGCCAGAGCCGGCTTACCGGTAAAAACGTACTTTTACGTCTGCCGGTAAAAATTATTTCTCCGGCCGGTTTTTTGGTAAAATAAATTTCAAAAAAAAAAATTAAATATCATCGGTTGAAAGAGTTATTACTTTGCGCATTATTTCAAAATCATTTTACTTTTAATACTTGTCATAATCAATTCCGGAAACCCTGCATACATCTATACATTTGTTGCACATATAGCATTCCATGCCCAGGCTGCGCGGAACAGTTTCGCCGGTTGGACATGCTTTTTCGCAGATAGTGCAGTTATTGCAATTCGTGTTACGCTGTATTTTAAACAGGCTTTTAAATGATGACAGGGAAAGCAGCAGGCCGAATGGACACAAAAAGCGGCAGAACACCCGGTACAAAAAAACCGATAATATCATAAGAAACAGAAATACATAAAAATATAAGGATGTATATTCCAGTTTAAAAAACTGTTTTACTCCGGTAAACGAAAGTAATTCCGCCGAAAAAAGCGCTGCTGATGCAATCATGGCAATAAAAAAAAGCAAACGGAAAATAAGCGGTGCAATATGATTTTGGGTTTTTATTTTTTTTGACCGTATCAGATAAAGTATTTCCTGAAGGGCGCCTATGGGGCACACATAACCGCAGAATACCCTGCCGGCTATCAGTGTAAATATCAGGAAAATACCCAGTCCGACTGCCAATTTACCCGGCGCGTGTCCGGCTGCCTGCAGTCTGCCGGAAATAAAACCCTGCATTTGAAGCGGCAGCATGGGGGCGAATAATAAAAATCCGGAGGCAATAGATAAAAATAAAAAAATCATTCCGGTTTTTCTTTTAAATTTGTGCCGGTAAAACAAAATTCCAAGCCACAAAACTGCAGCTATAGAATAAATCATGGCGATTTGTCCGGGTGCAATGTCAGAAAACATATTTAACTCCTTTTTAAAAACTGTATTTTATTCTGGTAAAAATCATATCATTTTCATTGTAGCGTCCGAATTTTCCGTTTTGCCCGCCGATAAAAATATTTCCGCCTAATTGTACAGACAGGGCATCTAGTACCGCGTATTCGATTTTGGGCTTTATCATCATATCGATTTTTTCCAGCGCGGAATGAACCAGCACTTCAAGCAGCAGGGTATCGCGGATAAATTTTCTGTTAATTAAAAGCGTCATGGAGTTATCGATTTTTTCTTCTTTCATCTGCTCTGTATGCCGCACAATTATTTTTTGTATAAACTGCAAATTAAAATTAATTTCCAACAGACTTTTTTCCAGGCCGACTAAATACTGCAGATAGTCACGCCTGATGAGACCGTTATACGCCAGATCTTTGGGCAGAAAATATTTACCGAAATAATATGCTCCCTCGCCGCGCAGCAAAAAAAGCCCCTGCAGATCAGTGCTGAAGGAAAGGCCGGCGACCGGCAAGCGGTGATGAATAAGCTCAATGTCAAGCNNACGCGCCGTGTTGCTGTATTAATATTTTTTTTTATGTGCCATGACGGTTCATCATCAAACGTATAGCCGCCCATAAGATCAAAATCAAGAACGGAACTGATAAGCGAATACTTTAAAAAATGATCGCTGTTTTTCAAACTGGGTATTTTTGACGGAGGATTGTAACTGATTACTGCAGGCACCGGAAAAACCGGAGCGCGGTACCAGATGGAATTGCTCTCAGGATTTATATTCGGCGTAAAAACCGGTATCCAGATCATTTCCACAGTGCTGTTTTTAATATAAATATCGCTTTTAACGGCTGTTACACCGATTCTGATTTCATCAAAATCCGGCAGCAGAAAATAACTCATATCTTTGGGGCTTACCACATCGGTAATAAACACGCTGTTGGCGTTTCCCCAGATGATTTGCTGTTTGCCGATTCTGATATCAAATGCCTTGAAGAAAATATCAATATATAATTGTCTCAGGCCGAATTCAGGTTTTTTCTGATCCAAATCGAGATTCAGAAACGGGTTTGCATAAATGGCCGCACGTTTTCCTTCTTTTTCAAAACCAAGAGAAAAAGTATTCTGCAGAATTGCATAATTCAAATGGCTTTTCAGAATAACCCCGGCCTGGGTTCTGGCATATCCGCTGATTTTAAGTTCCTCAGCGTGAGTGAGCCCGGAAACAATAATAAAAAAGATCAGTACCTTAATGCGAAGATTGCTTCCTGACATTACATTCCTCTTTTCATCATGCGTTCAGTAAATAATTCGCTGTCCAGTCCGGTATC
>DNNS01000623.1 GCA_003497555.1 Spirochaetia bacterium | reverse complement strand
CAGCGGCGTATCTTCAATTTCATCTTGTTCAGGATGATACCGGCAGATTCTGCCCAAATCATCGCTGAAATACACAAATCCGCGGGAATCGCATTTTAATCCATACGAGTTTTCCTGGGCAATTCGTCCTAAATCTTTTTTTTCGCCCGTTTTGATATTAAAACAATACAAATGGGTACGCGGATAAGCAATACCGTATAATAATTCCCTGTCTTTATCTATGGTCATTACTTTAATTCCCTCATAGGGCGAAAACATTCCTAAATTTTCACAATTCCCTGTTTTCGGATTAAAAGAAACAACATACGATCCCGGATAGCCGAAATCCGCGTCGCTATAGGTTTCCAGAGGAGCAAATTTTCCGTTTACAGGAGGAGCGGTGAAATGAGTGGCAGCATAAATTGTGCCGTTACTACCGACAACCATAGCAAGATGAATTTTGCTATGGGGTACATTTAAGGAATCTTTATTAATTTTCAATAAAGATGCAATATCTAGAATTTGAGTCAGCTTTTTTGACAAAGGATTAAACGCATAAATCATGGCGTGTGATCCCGGCAAAAACTCATTGCTTAAACCCAGATATATAATCCCATCCAGACCCGGAGCAACAGAATAAATCACGTCATGTGTTCCCTGTCTTTCCGGGATGGCATAGGATTTAAGATTAGGAGTAAATAGTATATTGTTATTTATATGTTTTTTATTCATGCATGATAGTATATATTTTTTTTCCCAAAAGTAAATAGACAATTTTTTTTAACTGGATAAAATTAACCTTTTTAATATTTTTTTTTGCAGATTAAAAATATTAATTTTATCCATTAAAAAGCAATATCCATTGACAATTAAATCTAAATCAATATAATTAAACATATGTTAAAGATCAAAAAAATTACTTTTCTGGAAAAAAATAAAATCGGCTTGATAGAATCAAATTTCGACGAACCCGAACGCCCTGATGAAATAACGGTTAAAAGTTTAGCTTCCCTGATAAGTCCGGGTACAGAACTGGCCTGGCTCCAGGGATATACTGCCTGGATAAAATTTCCTTATACAACCGGCTATGCCAATGTCGGAGAAATTATTTCCAGGGGTGAAAAGGCTGAAGGCTTTAAAGAAGGGGATTTAATCTTTACTAACGGTCCTCATGCCAGTTATTTTCGATTAAAACCGTCTGTGCATTTTGCTGTAAAACTTCCGGATGAAACAGATCCGTTTACCGCTTGTTTTGCGATTTTTGCCGATATTGCCGCTACGGCTCTTCGTTCCGGCAGAATGGAGCTGGGCGATAAAGTCGCAGTGCTGGGACTTGGGCCAATAGGTAATTTTGCCGCTCAATTACTGCAGCTTAACGGCTGCGAAGTTGCAGGGTTTGATCTTTCTCCGAAACGGATTGAAATTGCAAAAAATTGCGGTATTTCTTTCTGTCAGAATCCGTCAGAAATTGGTATGGAACAGTTAATTCAATCATGGACCGGTGAAAGGGGATGCGATTCTGTGGTGGAAGCAAGCGGTAATAGCAGCGCAGCGCTTGATGCCTGTAAAATATGCAGAAAAAACGGCGAGATGCTGCTGCTGGGTACGCCAAGAAAATCTTTTAATAGTGATCTAACAAAGTTTTTATTTGAAATACATATCAAAGGTCTTACTCTTAAAAGCGCTGCCGCCCCTCTTTATCCGGTCAAGGAAGATCTCCTCGGTTTCAATAAACATTGTATTGAAAGAAATGCCTGTATAACTTTAAAAATGCTTGCTGAGAAAAAACTGAAAACAGAGCCGCTGCTTACTAAAATAATCCAGCCGAATGAATGCGCAGAAGCATATTATAAACTGATGAATCAGCCGGATGAATTCATGACTATTGCTTTTGATTGGAAAAATTAATATAACACCAAAAATCAAATTTTTTAGGAGTAATTATGAATAATTTTAAAACACCCCTAACAATGAAAACACGTATTTCCGCCGAAAGAGCAGATATTTCTTTTCAAAACTTAAGACAATTTTTTATTTCCAGATTTCAATTATCTTTTTTTATTTTATTACTTGGAACATACGGAATACTTTGCGCCAAGGAAAAGGATAAAGTTCTTTTACTGGATTTTGATTTCAGCAAAGATAGCGGAAGCGCGCTTCGTGACAAGGCAGGCAAATCAGATGGAATAATTCATGGAGCAAAATGGATCAAAACCAACGATAGATATTTGCTCTCTTTTAACGGTAAATCCGATTATGTTGAAATTCCTCTTTCGGAAAAAAGCGCTGTTAATGAACAAATCTCCGTAGAAATCCAGGCAACTTCCGGAAGCTGGATTCCTTTTATCTATGCCGATAATGCCTTCGCAATACGTTTTAAAATCAAACCAAAGACCTTTGAGGTACAAATTAAGACCGACAAACAATATAATATGGAAAATCCGCAAAAAAATTATGCCGATAATACCTTATATTATATAGTCTTTACCTTTGACGGCCAAAAGGCCGCTTTATATATAAACGGCGAAGAAAATAAGGTTATTACGGCTGCAGGAAAAATGGCATTAGCCGGGAAAAAAATTTTGTTAGGAGCCAGTAATAAAAATTCCGGTGATGATAAACCGGCATATTTTTTCAGCGGACAAATCGGCCTGGTTAAAATTCACAATAAAATTTTAACTGTTGAAGAAATTCAGAAAAACTTTAATAGTCTTGGCATTAAGTGAGAATAATAGAAGGCAAAAACGAGAAAAATTAAATTTTCGAAGGAGTCGGCATGTCCGGAGGGACACCCGAAACGATGAAAAT
>DNNS01000295.1 GCA_003497555.1 Spirochaetia bacterium | reverse complement strand
GTGGAAGCCATGTGGCTGATGCTGCAGCAGAAAACAGCCGATGATTTCGTGATAGCGACTAACGAAATGCATTCTGTACGGGAGTTCTGTGAATATGCCTGCAAGGAAGCCGGCTTTGATATCGCCTGGCAGGGCAAGGGAGTTAAAGAAAAAGGTCTGGATAAAAAAACCGGAAAAATTATCTTCGAAATTGATCCTAAATATTTCCGGCCTACCGAAGTGGAGCTTCTGATCGGTGATTACAGCAAGGCAAAAAAAATCATGGGCTGGCAGCCCAAAACCAAATTTAAGGACTTGGTCAGGCTGATGATGAAATACGATCTGGAACATCCCGATTCGGCATATTAGATAAAAATGGAAAAATCCAGCAGGATATATATTGCCGGACACCGCGGAATGGTCGGATCCGCCCTTACCCGCTTTCTGCAAAAAAATAATTTTAACAATCTGCTGCTGCGTACGCACTCAGAACTTAATCTGCTTAACCAGCACGATGTTCTGGAATTTTTTAAACAGGAAGCGCCGGAATATGTTTTTTTGGCTGCTGCCAGAGTAGGCGGTATTATTGCCAATAACACTTACCGGGCCGATTTCATTTACGAAAATATAGCTATTCAGTCCAATATTCTGCAGGCAGCTTTTCAATATAAAGTGCGAAAACTGCTTTTTCTGGGAAGCTCCTGTATTTATCCAAAAAATTGTCCCCAACCCATGAAAGAAGATTATTTGCTGAGCAGTGAACTTGAATATACCAACGAACCGTATGCAGTGGCCAAAATTTGCGGTCTGAAAATGTGCGAAGCATTTAATCTTCAGTATAAAACCAATTTTATCTCTGTCATGCCCACTAACCTTTACGGGCCTAATGATAACTATAACCTGGAGAGATCGCACGTTCTTCCTGCCATGATCAGAAAATTTTTTTTAGCCGGGCTTTTACAGAATAACCGGCTTGATCTTGCCGCTCATAATCTTTCCTGCCCGTCAGATCAGGTTGAAAAAACACTGGCTGCAGCCGGCGTTTTTCGCGATCGGGTGATTCTGTGGGGTACGGGTACTCCGCGCCGCGAATTTCTGCACGCTGATGATCTGGCATCGGCATGTTTATTTATAATGCTGAATGTAAACTGGGATACGCTGTCAGCCGGGAAACAGGAAATACGCAATACGCATATTAATATCGGAAGCGGTGTTGATTTTTCCATCAATGAAATTGCCAGGATGACAGCAGCAGCAGCGGAATATAACGGCAAAATAGAGTATGACACGTTAAAGCCCGACGGCACCATGCGTAAACTGCTTGATGTGCAGAAAATCAATGCCATGGGCTGGAAATCGACAATTCCATTAAAGCAGGGCATTAAAGAAGTATACCGGGAATATACCGAGAGGTATCTGACTGTTAAAAAATCTCAATAATCTGAATAACAAAGATACTTACTCAGATTTTAAAATNNTGTAAAATCTGAGTGGATACTAACAAAGTATATAGATCACATTAACCGGCGTACCGTACCTAAGCAGATCTTTTCATCTGACTCATGACGCCGAAATAAACCATCTGCTTCATCGCCTGCAAAAATGCGATTCTCGACGTACAAAATAGTACGCCTTCGTCTGCATTTTGCGAACTCTTCGGATTCTGAGCAATTTCGATATCCTGTAATGGTTTCAAATCGACAGCCTGAATAGATAATTTACGCTGGCTGTGTTTTTTCGGTATACAGAATCTTCATTAAAGCGCTTTTTATACAGTGCAGAATTACAAGATGTATATCTTCAGCAATTTCCATATTATTGATTTTTACATGCACAGGCAGATCCGCGAGCTTGAGTGCTTTCCCTCCGTCAAATCCGCACAGCAGCGCAGTACATACCCTGCGGCTCCTGGCTAATTCAAGAGCTTTCAGGATATTTTCGGAATTACCGCTGCCTGAAATTGCTATGACCAGGTCCCCGGGCATGATAAAATTTTTCAGTTGTTCGGAAAAAATATCGCTGTAGGAAATATCATTGGCAATTGCCATACAGGCGGAAAGGTTATCGTTCAGACACAGACATTTTATTTTTTTTTCAAGCCCCCAGGATACGCCTTTGATCAGATCCCCGCAAAAATGGGTAGCAGTAGCTGCGCTGCCGCCGTTGCCGAAAATATATATAAACCCGCCCGCGTCCCTAATTTCGATTATTTTTTCAGCAAGATTTTGTATGGATTTATAATCAAGGGCTCTGATAGCTGCGCTGGTTTCTGAAAGATAATTGCGCAGTATGCCGCTGTCATGCATATTCGTCTCCGATATAAATTATTTTACTGCCTTCAGTTTCAAAGTTAAAATCAAGTTCTCTTAATTTATGAAGAGCACTGCGGAGTTTTTTACGCTGTTTTTCGCCCGGACAGAAGAACAGCATGAACCCCCCGCCCCCGGCTCCCAGTAATTTTCCGCCGGAGGCGCCATTTTTCAGACCAAGATTATAAATATCATCGATATCCGGAGTGCTGATTTTTGACGCTAATTGCTTTTTCAGAAGCCAGTTCTCATGCAGAACAGACCCTATTTTTGTTATTTTACCGCTGTAAAGAACGTTGCGCATTTCCGATACCAGTTCAACCATACGGCCAAGAATCTGTAATTTGCTGTTCTGCGTCATGTTATTTTTTTGTTCGCTTAATATTGAAGATGTTTTACGAACATTCCCGATATAAAACATTAAAAGGGTTTTGCGGAATTTGGAAAATACTTCCCGGCGCAGATGAACCGGCTCTACACTGACAGTGCCCTCTTTATTAAAAGTAAAAACATTAAGGCCGCCGAAAGCCGAAGCGTATTGATCCTGTTTGCCGATTGGTTCTTTAAGTTTCTGTATTTCTATAATACAGGCTTCTTCGGCTAATTGCTCTTTGGTTATATACCTTCCTTGCCGGGCATGTAAATTATGCAGCAGACCGACTGTGAAAGCCGAAGACGAGCCTAATCCTGACCCGGCAGGCATATCGGCATTGGAAGAAATTTCCAGGGCGCCGTGTATTTTAAATCTTTTTAATACCTCATAGACAATAGGATGCCGTATTTCATTAATGTTGGTTACGGTTTCGGTCTGGGAATATTTTATTCTAATTTTTTCCGTATCAAAAAACTTGTGCGAGGCAATATACATATATTTGTCAATACTGGTGGAAAGAACCGCGCCCGATTCACGCGAGTAATAATCTTCGAGATCCGAACCTCCGCCCACAAAACTTATGCGGAAAGGAGTTTTTGTTATTATCATGCCTGACATTATATTATCAGTAAGAGGTAAATTCAATGAAGTTTGCAGCTTGGGTTGCGAATTTATTTATTGGGTAAATAAATAAAACAATGAAACCCGACGTTGTGTACTAAATTTTAGCGGACAGATTCAGTATATTTATCTTATACACATTTTTTCATACATTTCATTATAAAAAAGAGCATTATCTACCGGAGTGTTAGGCGGTATGTGATTGCCCACAGCCATAATAAAACCCGGATATTTTTTCCCTATATTCATACAGCGCTTAACTTCATTTTTAATATCGTCTTTTGTGCCGGAAAGCAGAATACGGCAGTCGGCATTGCCGGTAAAACCGGTTTTTTTCCCGTATTTTTCAGCAAAGAGCGCCATATCACTGCAGGGTTCCATTACTGCCATATCCGCACCGCAGTCAATAATATCACTGAAAAATTCCGTCCAGTTCCCGTCACTGGTAAATATGATTTTTTTCCCGGCATCTTTTAAAGGGCGCCAGAGTTTTTTTATACATGGAAAAATATATTTTCTGTACCAGTCCGGATGCGTGAAAGGTCCGCTGGTCCAGCAGATATCGTCATGGCTCATTATGACCGGAATATCGGTTTTAGCCAGAGCGGAATAGAACTGGCTTATCCATTCATAATATCCGTAAATTATTTTACCAAGTTTTTTGTCATCGTAGGCAATCAGGGTAAGAAAAGTATCCCATCCGTAAATTTCAAGCAGCCCGGAAACCATGGTAATATAAATTCCGGTCATATTATGGGCCTGCGGAAATTTTTTTTCCATTTCCTCGTATTTCTGTCTAAAGCTGCTTATCAGTACGCTTTCTTCAAAACATCCGTATTCCTTTACTGGATCAAGTTCGAGGGCCTTTTCCGGATCGCTGAAAGGATTTGTTGTAATTGAGTCATAATCCGTTGCACCGTCCGGTTTTTCTGCATATTCGGCATGCCCCATGCGGGTTGTGCGCCCATGCTCTTCTAAATGTTTGCGATTTACCAATGTATTCCAAAAAAATCCATAACGCCATTTTTTTACAAATTCCCTGCTGGCATTTTCTCTTTGTTCGATAATATCGGTATTAATTCCGGTAACGGCTTTAATCAGTTCCCAATGAACATGAGCGGAATACTCGGTACGCGGAACGCGACTGGTAAACTCATTATTAAGAGCTTTTAAAAAATCCGAATTTGACATTGAGCCTCCCTGGAAAATTTGTTTGTCGCAGAGTACATATTTTCATNNTCAAGTTGAACATGACGACTCCTGTAATACACTGCTTCATGCAAAAATATAAAAACCATCAGCTGAGCCGGTGATTTTCTTTTGAGTGATAAATTTCAAATATACTAATCCGTACTTTTAAGAATTAGTGTTTACATTGTAGTAAAAAAATACTATAATCTCCATGGATTTTTTTATTTTTTCATGGACTTTCTGATTTTAAAAAAACAATACCCCCTTTTTGCCCAAACCGCCGGTTTTTTCGTACTTTCCATTTATGACCACGGCTATATAAAGGCAGATCAGCGCTGGAATTTTAACAGCGTATGTTCACCGTTTAACCGTCTGTATCTGATTTGCGCCGGGCAGGCCAGGGTGCGTAATAAAAACCAGGATATACTTTTAAAAAAAAACACCGCGTTTTTAATCCCGGCCGGAAGCGAGAATTCCTATAGTTGCGATTCCTTTCTTGAAAAATTTTATCTGCATTTCCGGATGGAATTGATCCCGGGCAGGG
>DNNS01000449.1 GCA_003497555.1 Spirochaetia bacterium | reverse complement strand
AAAAGTTGTAAAGATTGTAAAAAATATTCTTTACGAGCGGAGATAAGACCGTCACAAAAAAGCTACTATTCCCCACAAAATCAGATGTTGCGGCAATGGAGCTTGCTGCTGCCCCACGTAAAGCGTTTGATGCTATAGAGGTTTGATCAAATGAGGTGTAAATTCCCCTGCCCACAACCGAGTACAAAAAGTATCGATTAGATAATGGTATTAAAACAAAATAATCAACCAAAAACCCAACCACCAGAACTCCAGCAAAGTAGATAATTGTTTTTTTTGTTTTGAAGTTAACAAATAACCAATATAGAACTATTCCTGCAATGTAAATAAATGCTTGGGAACGGGTAAAATACATCAAAATTAAAAATAGTATTGTTACGATACCAGCCCACTTTTTCTTGATTGATGCAAAATAGCTCGCAGCCATTATTTCAAAAATAAAAGGAGATTCGGAGGCACCGTTTGTGGCATAGTGGATTAGGTCGTAATTAAATCCGACGGCAAGGGTTGAAAGTGCCCCGACAAATTTACTTTTAAAAACCTTTTGAGCTAAAAGGTAAGTAAAAACCAGAGTTAGGAGAAAATAGAAAAATGAAGTGGCAATTACTGCATAATCAGTTACGCCTAATATTTTAAAAAATCCAGCTATCGAATAAGGCATCACAGGTGGCGTTGATAATGAAAGAAAAATTTTATCCTTTATTGATTCAAAAACACCCAATGACCAAAAAGAAAAACTATTTCCAAAACCTAAGCCATTAACCAGATTTTTAGCAATATCGGCAAATTTGGCTGCATCTGAAAAGTTAATATACATTTAAATAACTAAAATACTAAATTTTGTCCCTCAATTTATACAACCTCCACAGATTGTTTTCATCGGGAAAAATTTCAGTTGTAAAATATTTATGGTCCTTAATAAAATTATACATCGTTGTGTTTATTTCAAAGTTTCTAAGATAGGCTTCATTGTCCAAACCTTCATAAACCAGTACATAACGGATATTTTTTTCTTTAAAATATTTATAAAAAAAAGAAAGGTCTGAAAGATTGGTAAGCCGTTTAAAAAAGATTCCTGACTCCAGGGAATAATACTCGATAATATTTTCCAGCCTGAGTACCTGGTTTAAAAAAGGCGATTCCGGGAAATTTTTATGAAAAGACCGGGCTTCGCGTCTGGCTTCGTGATAATTGCTGTTAGCTGTCAGGCCGTTAATATAATAAAAGCAGAATAGATCTTCTGCAGCCGGCAGATTGTTGGTATGCAGCGCTATTTTCATCCGGCTGAGTTTATCTTGATCCGGGGATTGTTTTTTGGCCGATAAAAACAGCTCCAGCGTCTGCGGCCTGGCCAGCGCGCAGCAAACCGCCCAGATTATAAATAATTTCATCTGGAATGCTGGTATTTTTTAAATCTCAGAAAAAACAGGCGTATCAGCGCCTCAAAGATAATGCTTCTGGTCATTTTTGAAGTTCCGGCGTGGCGATCCGTGAAGACAATGCCGGTTTCAATAATGCGGAAGTTATTTTTAAAAACCGCGTAATTCATTTCAATCTGAAAAAAATAACCGTTGGATTTAATGCGCGATAAATCGATGGAAGAAAGCACCCTGGCCCGGAAACATTTAAAACCTCCTGTGGCATCGGTTACCGGTATACCGGTAAGAAAACGCGCTAACAGATTGGCAAAATAAGACAGCAGAAGGCGGCGCAGCGGCCAGTTCAGTACACTGATTCCGCGGCAATAACGCGAACCGATTACCAGATCGGCTTTTCTGATTTTCTGCAGCATTTCGGGAATTACTTCGGGAGGATGGGAAAAATCCGCATCCATCTGGATAATATAATCGGGTTTGATTTCAAGCGCCCTGGAAAAACCGAAAATATAGGCAGGCCCGATTCCCTGTTTTACCGGCCGGTGCAGGGCATGCAGATTGGGATATTTTTTTTTCAGTTGATCGATTAATTTTCCGGTGCCGTCGGGAGAATTATCGTCAACTATAAAAATATGAAATTTATTATTAATTTTAAAAAGAGCCTTAACCAGTTCTCTGATATTTTTTTTTTCGTTGTAGGTTGGAATAACAATGGCGATTTTCATTTGAGGTTGCTATATGGTTTGTATTATAATATAATAAGGCATATATTGGCAAGAGGTAATTATGCCTTACGATTATACACAATTTGACACTCTTATGATGCTGTCGCTGCTTACGGCCCTGGGCTGCCTGGGCGGTAATATTGCACTTATCTTTTTTGCTTTTAAAAACCGGTCTGTCAAAGACGGGCTGTTTTCAATTATCATTCCATTTTATCCGGTAAAAATTCTTTTTTCCATGCCTGAAGATAATTTCCGTAAAACCCTGATGGTCCTTTATTTCGGCGGCTTCATGGCTTTTCTTTTTATAAATATTCTTAAAATAATAATGACTCCGCAGTTTTAGCAGGGATAGCGCCCGATCGGCCGGTATGGCAGACTTGTCTGTGATTATTCCCTGCTATAATGAAGCGCGGAATATTCCATTCCTGCTTGGCAGAATTTCAGATCTTATAAATAATTTTCCCAATCTGGAAATTATTCTGGTAAATAACGGTTCAACCGACAACACTGAAGAAGAATTCAATAAAATTAAAAACCCTAAACCTTACAACGGCATTAAAACCGTTCTGGTTCCGGTAAATCTCGGCTACGGCTGGGGTATACTCTCCGGACTTAAAGAAGCGAGCGGAGATTTTCTTGGCTGGACTCACGCCGATCTGCAGACCGATCTGCATGATCTGGCAGCCGGTTTTAAGCGGCTGATGGAGTATCATGAACCCGAACTTGCCATAGTAAAAGGCCGGCGGAAAAACCGCCCTTTTTTTGATCAGGTTTTTTCGTGCGGCATGCAGATTATTTCCTCGCTGGTTCTGGGAGCTGCTCTCTGCGATATTAACGCCCAGCCTAAAATTTTTCCCCGTTCCCTGTATCTGCAGATGAAAAATCCGCCGCACGATTTTTCCCTGGATCTTTATCTGCTTTATCTGGCAAAAATAAAAAGATATAAAATTCTCGAAATTCCGGTTTTTTTCGGGAAACGCCGGTTCGGCGAAGCCAAGGGCGGAGGTTCCATAAAAACCAAAATCCCGCTCATTAAAAGAACCTTTTCCTATATTTTCAGATTGGCCGGGGAATTAAAAAACAAAGGAGTATAACATGCTGAAAATCGCCCATCGCATCAATACCAGAGCGCAGCTTATAGAAGTACCGCACTCCCAGGGAGTGGAAATGGATCTGCGCTCTCACAATGATCGGCTTATTTTGCATCATGATCCCTTTACCGCCGGGGAAGATTTTGAAGACTGGCTGCAGGCGTATCGGCATGAACTGGTAATACTGAATACCAAGTCCGAGGGTATGGAGGAAAAAATCCTGGCCTATCTGAAACAATATTCCGTTGCCCGTTATTTTTTTCTTGATCTTTCCATTCCCTTTATGGTCAAACAGATAAAAAAAGGCGTACGCGACATAGCCGTGCGTTTTTCAGAATATGAACCGCTGGAACTGGCTCTTGAATTTGCAGGACTGGTTGACTGGGTATGGGTGGATTGTTTTACCAGGCTTCCGCTTGATGACAAATCATATAGCAGGCTGAAAAAACATTTCAAGCTGTGCCTGGTTTCGCCTGAGCTGCAGGGGCATGATATAAACCGTATCAGCGAATTTAAAGAGATCACCAAAAAAATGGAAATCGATGCAGTCTGCACTAAAAAACCCGCTTTATGGTAGAATTCCTTTTCCTGTTTTTCGTATTTTGTCCGGATTGCTGAATATTCCCGCCCTGTGCCGGCGGCTGAAACTGCAAAATTTATCAGGATGAAAATTATTTGTTATCAAAAAATAGTAAACATTTTTTCCTGCTAATTATCGTAATTCCCCTGTTCCTTTTCGTTGATCTTCCTGCTGCCCGGCGCATTGTTCATGATTTTGACACCAGAATAATTTTTCCGGAAGCGGAAAGAATATATATTACTTCCCGCCGTACAGCCCTTTCCGAAAAAGAAATAAAACTTGCCGCCCAATATCATGAACGCAGCCAG
Source organism: Spirochaetia bacterium (assembly GCA_003497555.1). Classification (GTDB taxonomy): domain Bacteria; phylum Spirochaetota; class UBA12135; order UBA12135; family UBA12135; genus UBA12135. The sequence continues at coordinate 10,729 of DNNS01000449.1, read as the reverse complement.
TATCTTCTTTCCATCAGCAATTACCAGGCAGCAGAGGAATATGCCCTCAAGGCGATTTTTATCGATAACGATTCTCCTGAATTTTACGAAACCCTGGCTGCATCCAGCCGTGCGCGCGATTTATGGCCTGAATATGAAAAATATATCAAAACCGCCTTTTATCTGGATATGACCAATATAATCAGGCTTTCGGCAGTTATTGATGTATACTGCTCCAACGAAAAATTTTCCTGGGCATGGAAAGCCTGCGAATATGCGGAAAAACTTTCCGGAGACGGTTTTTACAGCGCTCTGAAAAAAGGACAGGTGCTGGAAGCCATGGAAAAGCCGAAAGAGGCGCTTGTTTATTATCAGACAGCCGGACGCTTCCGGCATTATCTTGATTCCTGGTACCTGAGTGCCCGCTGCCGGTTTAAAATCAGCGATTACAGCGGCGCTGAAAAAGATCTTAAAAAATTTCTGCAGCTCGCCCGTACCATGAAAGAAAAAGGAGAAAATTTTTTTTCCGTCTTAACCGGGCAGAAAGATGTTCTGGACGAGGCGGAAACCCTGCTGACAGAAATTCATCTTCAGAAAATGACAGCTGCAGGAGAAAAAGCTGCGCAAGACGGCAGCAAACGGCAGCTAGCGCGCGTCCTGGACATTATGCAGAACCGGAATCCGGGGCGCAGCGAAACCGAATACCTGCTCGGCCGCTTTGATTTGCTTTCTGCAGATCCGGGCAGCGCGCTGCTGCGTTTTGAAAAAGCCGTAATAATCAACAAATATTTTATTCCCCCGTATTTATCCTCAGCACAGATTTATATAGAACAAAAAGAATACGTAAAGGCTTTTGCTGCCCTTAAAAATGCCGAGCGCCTGGAACCGTATAATGAAAGGCTTTCCCTGGTTTATATGCGTCTGTTCAGCGAGCAGTACTCTCCGCTNNTCTCCGCTTATGAAAAAAAAATACTGCCGGCGGCTGTTAAAACTGTATAATAACCGGGAAGCGTCTGTTGCCCTGGCGCAAGTTCTTTTCGAGGAAGGGTCTTATTTACAGGCTTTCAGGCACATCCGGAATTTTTCCAAAATTCCCGATTACCAGCATATAAAAAAGATGCATGATCTGCAGAACGGTTTCCGTCTGCTGTTATCAGCGCGGCCGCTGGAAAGTTATGCGTATTTTACTTCCCTGTCCGATAGTCCGGTTGATCATCTGATTGTATCAGGACGCGTCCTTTCCCTGCTTAAAGATAAAAATTACGACAAGGCGCTGGAAATTTTGGGAGAATATTTTATAAAAGCGCCGCGGCCTGCGTCTTATGTCAAAGAAATTCTCGCTGATCTGATATATGATCTTGAAAAACAGATCCGCCGCTATGAAAAAGTTCCATTTATCTGCAGCCGCTTTCTTGCGCAGCGCAGCAGAATAGAAAAGATTTTAACGCAAGCCGGCATTATTTACGGAGATTTTTCCAACCAGTATCTGATTGAAATTGGAATGCTTCCTGAAATCGCCGGAAAGCCGTGGAAAATCAGCCGCCAGTGCCTGCTTGACAAAATTTATTTCCTGCAGGTCTCCGAAGGGCCGGATAGTGAAAAGGAATTTTATATTAAAAAACTGCTGACTCTTTCCGGAGAAAAGCGGGAAGCCCGCCTGCTGGCTGTTTTGTATGAAAAACAGCTTGATCGCGCCCTGGAACAGGAAAACATACAGGAGGCCGAAACTATCTTTAAAATGCTTTCCGCCCTGAGCGCGGATTATTTCAACCGATCGGATTTTTCTTTTGATCTGATGTATGCAGAGCACAAAATCAATTTTTTCCGGACCCGCAGCGCTCTGCGTAATCTGCTGCTGGAAAGAAACCCGCAAAGCGCAGAAAATCTTATACGGGAATCCGTTTCCCTGTATTTTGATGAAAATGACGTTTATACTTCCATAATCGATTATCTGGAACAGCGGGAAAAATTTCATACTGCAGCCCATCTGGCCAGGAAAGCCCTGGCGTTATTTCCCGGGGAAGGACATTATTTTTATTCGCTCTCGCGTAATTATCTGTATTTAAAAAATTATTTTAATGCAGTACGTTATATTAAAAGAGCAATCAGGCTTGAGCCGAAAACCGAATATTATATTCATTATGCCCGCATCATGACCGGTATGGGAAAAAATAGCGAAGCAGTCCAGATCCTGAAAGCCGGTTTAAACCTGACAGAGCATCCGGCTCCGCTTTTCCGCGAACTGGGACGGATCTACAGCGCTCAAAATGATTTTCACAATGCGCATCTTAATTTTAATAATGCCCTGACGCATAATCCCGCAGACCCGGCGCTTCTGCATAATCTCGGCGCACTCTATTTAAAAAAAGGAAATTTCCGCACTGCAGCCGATTTTTTCAGGCGTACCCTGTTTTTAAGTCCCGACAATTTTACTACAAAATTCATGCTGTCCAAATGCCTGTTTTATCTTGGCGAATGCGAAGAAGCTTCGGAAATTTTATTCAAATGTCCGCAGGAAAATCCTTATGTGCAGTATGCGCTGGGCAGAATATATGAAAAAAAAATAGAAATGGAAAAACTGGAAGATTTTCAGAAAAACCGTAATTTTGCCATGCTCTATTATTTCAATACGCTGGAAAGAAGCGAATGGCGCAGCCGGATTTTCGCCATGGCTCATGATCGGCTGGCTGTACTGTTAAATAAATATCTCATCAGGCAGATTTCCCAGCTGCCGTCCGGGCTATCCGGCAGGGGAGTTGTTTCCGAATACACGGTAAAAACCGCGCTTTTACCGGCCAGGCTTCCCCTGCTTCATATCATTGAACTGCCCGGCAATAAAATCCGGAATATCAGGCTTGATTCTCCCGTCAGTTCCGAAATATCTGTTATTAATAATTACTGTCTTTTCAGTACGCAAAGCGGAACGCTCTATATCTGCGATTATTTAAAAGATCAGATAATTTATACCGGAAGATTTGCTGGACGGATTTCCCGCAAACCGGTTTTTATCGCTGACAATATCATGGCCACAGCTGAAGATACCGGGCGTATCACTATTTTCAAAGACGGAAAAAAAATGACCGTACTTGAAACCGGAACCGCCTTAAGCACCGATATGATTTCCATAGCCGGAGAACTGCTGGTTTTCGGCACCGAGGACGGTCTGCTTAATGCCTGTGATATTTACAGCGGCAAAACCGTCTGGGAAAGAAAACTCCATGCCCCGGCCCGCGGTAAAATTGAAATTATAGACAAAAAATTATTTTTCGGATCTGATGACGGAAGACTTTATTCTCTGCAGGCGCAAACCGGCACAGCGGATTTTATAATAAACAATTATTCTCCTCCTGTTTCCTGCCTGGCAAAATATAATAATTCCCTGTACGCCGGCTGTTTAAACGGTGAAATCAAGGTAATTGACGCATCCGGCGGATTGTTCTGGAAATACCGCGGCAATGCAGCTTACAGCCTGCCGCCGGTATTTTCCGGGGGAGGTTTGTATTTGGCTCCGGAGGATGGTACAATTGTGCGGCTTGATAACCGCAGCGGCAGGGAAGAGTTTATTATCCCGGTTGATATTAAAGCTGCCGGTCTGCTCTATATGTATGCAAAAAATTTAATGATAGTATATACCGCTGACGGATACTGTTATCATATTTTTATCGAGCCGGAGCAAAGCGCCGCCTTTACTCCGCTGATTAAAAAATATTTCAGTCTGCAAAATCAATAGCGAGGTGAACTGCATGAAAAATTTTTTTTGGCTGCTGCCGGTAATTTTCATAGCCGCCTGCGCCGGAACTTCCGGTTCGGTTTCCACGCTTGGTATGGCTAATAAAGATCAGTATATTGAAACCGATACCAAACCCAATGAAAGCTTTACCAAAGCCCAGATTAAAAGTATTTCTGTTTTGCGTTTTGATGCCAAAAGCGTAAAAACATTCAGAGGTGAAATCGTTGATTACATTGAGCTCAGCCATAATTTTACGGATGATTTAATCAGGGCTTTTTACGAAAAAAGTAAAATCAGGGTGGCGGCAGGCGAATACCCGGAATCTTCAGAAGAAAGAGATACCATTGAAAGGCGCATAGGCGATGTAGATATGAAAACATCCAAACTGGAAAGCGCGGTTTTTTATAAAAGCAGCCCTTTTCGTAAAATAGATGCCGTGCTGCAGGGAAGAATATTAAAATACCAGGCCAACCGGCAGCAGGAAAACAGTTTTATAGAGGTATACCTTAAACTTTCCGATACTTACGACGGCAGTATTTACTGGATAACGCGCATCCGCGGTTTTTATAGCGATGTAATTGCGACTGTTATGCTTACCATAAACAACAGCGCCTATACCGAACCGGAAAAATCTGCAAGTACAGAAACCGCTGCTCCGGAAGATTCAGGCAAGATTGAAAATTAGTGATTTTTTCACCTGTTTAAATTCATAAAAAGAACAAAATACCGTTCTTGTTGATATTACTTTTCCGGAATATAAAACAAAAATCTATTATATTTGTAATCAGATTATAAATTCCGTTTGTTATTCAGCGCGGTTTCCGTCAACTTTACGCAGGTTTTTTAATAACAGCTCCGCCGCTTTTTTATAATATCCCATTCCCGCAAGGCTTGCGGCAAGCCCTTTTTGGGCTTTTTCAGTATTCTCCATGCGGTACGCTTTTTGAAAGAAGGCATACGCTTCCCGGAAATTTTCGTTTTTCAGTTTATTTATTCCAGTTCGGAGGTTATGCCCGTATTTAGCGTGCAATTCCATCAGGGCAGTGAGTTCAAGCCCGCATCTTGGGCATATATTCTCAAGCCCTGCCTCGCGTCTGCATGCCGGGCATTTCATTACTTTTTCTCCAGGAAAAAGAGAATGTCGTTCAGTTCTGTTTCTTTGGCGCAAAATTTATCATGGTCTTCGCAGGCCAGGGCGTTTTTAAGCTCGCTTAGAAGGTTTTCGGTATCAGTCCTGTCAATATCGTCCATGCTGTCAAACTGCTTTCTCACCCTGCCCTGCAGTTCGCGGAGCCGGGTATTCATGGAATTTTCTTCACCGCTGGCTGTGTTTTCAGATATATTTTGATCAATATCTGTTATTTTTACAGCTTCCGAACCGCATTCGACGGTTTCTTCGTCCGTATCTTCATCTTCATCCATATTTAAAACCATAGAGTCTTTATGAAAAAGCTTTTCAATTTCTTCTTTCGATTTTAAAATTTGTTCATCCGAAAGTTTTGAAAGAGCGTCTTTGATTGTTATATCTTTCTGCAAACCGGTTTTTTTTTCAATAGCGCTCACGCGGAGAATACCGTCCAGATCCAGATTCATATCAAGGATTATTTTATTTCCACTCGGGTATTTGCCAAGATTTTCAATTTGAAAATCGCCTAAAAAAATATTTTTTCGCGCGTCCGGATCCTGTCCCTGGAAAATTTTTACTTCAACTTTTTCCTGATTATCAAAAATTGTGAAAAAAGCTTCTGCCTTCGAGGCGGGGAGCGGAGTTCCCGCTTTCAGTACAGGCACAAACTGGAAAGGTGCGTACTCGCCATTTACAAAACCGAGACAGGATGTGCCGAAAGTATAGGGCGTTATATCCACCAGAACCTTTTGGTTTTCCTGCCCCATCAGCCGGGCTGCCATGATACCCGCGCCCAGGGCTACAGCCAGGTCCGGATGCACGTCCTGCCGCGGCGTTTTGCCGATTTCCCGGGCTAAAGTTTCGCTGATATACGGTATACGGGTTGATCCTCCCACAAGAATAATCTCGTCTATGTCATCCGCCTTGAGCTTTGCGTCATCGAGAGCTCCATGCACCGAGGACAGCATTTTATCCATCAGGGGCCGGATCATTGCGTTATATTCTTCCCGATCGAGTTCTTCATCAATACTCGCGGAGTCTCCGTCTTTAAACTTCAGGCTGGTTTCAATTATTCTGGCATGCGGATAATCCGAAAGCCTGTGTTTGGCATTTTCCGCCGGAAGGTTAAGATAATAATCCGTATATCTGCTGATCTCCCGGTCTTTTTCTGTATGCGCGGCTATTTTGTTTTTTATCCATTCTTTTATAATATTGTCTATATCATCACCGCCAAGATGATTGTCTCCCCTGCTGGCAATAACCTCGACAACATCGTCTTCCATGGTGACAACCGAGACATCAAAAGTTCCGCCTCCGAAATCAAACGCCAGCACCTTACGCTGTTTTTTCTCTCCGCTGCCTTCATACGCCAGGCATGCGGCAGTGGGCTCGTTTAGAATGCGGACTACTTCAAGCCCCGCTATCCTGCCGGCATCACGGGTAGCCTGACGCTGGGCATCATTAAACTGGGCGGGAACCGTTATAACCGCCTTGTGCACAGGACAGCCCAGTCTTTTTTCAGCCCGGTTTTTAAGAGACCGTAAAATCATGGCTGAAATTTCCTGCGGAGCATATTCATTTTCGCCCAGCCTGATTTTTTCATCAAGCCCCATTTTTCTTTTAATGGATTTGACTGTTTTTTCAGGATATAAAGCGTACTGATTCCTGGCAACTGCGCCGACAACAAGTTTACCTTCGGAGTTCATTCCTACACAGGACGGCAGCATGGCGCTGCCGTCGTCATCTTTGATAATCTCAATTCTGTTATCTACAAACACGGCGATCTCGCTGTTAGTGGTACCGAGATCAATACCTACAATTACTTCATTCATGTTTTATTCCTTTTTATTGATTTCAACTTCCGCGAGCCTGAGAATATTGCCTTCTTTAATATATCCCTGCCTGAAAATTTTTATAACAGCCTCATTATTAAAATCAGGATTGAAAGTCGTGCCTGCTGCCCGCATCCGTGCGGGATCAAACCGGTCGCCTATTCTGCAAACCGGAGCAATCTTCAGTTTTTCAAGCGCATCCCGGATTTTATTAAGTGTATTATTCTGGTTTTGAATAATGCGTTCGAGATTATTATTCTTCCGCGAAAACCACCCGGGTTTTACGCTTTCCAGGAATGCGGACTCTTCCGCCAGAGAGGAAATATCATCATAAATATTCAGAAGCTCATGAATTATTTTTTCCTCGCCTTCTCTGCGGGCCCGGGGTATCTCTGATTTGAGATCCAGAACAAGCTGCGCAAGCCTGTTTTCCTGATGGGCAAGAGCGTCCCTGGCAGACTGCATCTCGGCGGTAAAATTTTTACCTGTCTCAAGCGTTATTTCGCTCTGGTTTCTTACCTCATGCCGGAGTACGATAAAATGCCGCAGCAGGGTCATATAATCGGGGATTTCGGATTCCCCGTCCGGCGGATTATCTTTTCCGTCCGGGAAACTGTTATACTCTTCATCGGAAAGTTCGTACAGCCAGGCGCTAAAATCGTTTATAAGAGAAAATCTCCAGTCATTTTCATTTTTCTGCCGGTACGCGTGCGCAGTTTCAAGAACGCTGCTTCTGAACCTGTCTTTTACTGCGCTGATTTCCCTGTTCAATCCGGCAAGAGCCTGATCGAGCAGTTCTCCGGTTTCTTCAGCGAATTTTACGGTGTTTTCTTTTATAATATCCGCAAATTCGCGAGTTTCATTTTTTCTTCCGGTTCCGGAGGTTTCGCTGAAATTTTCATTTTCCATTATAAATCCTTTAACAGTTTATTAATGACAGCCATGCATCAATTCCGATTTTTTTCCGTCCCGGCGCAGACGGCCGTACCAAATCCTCCAGTTTGTTCGTTCCGTTCTCTTTCATACCGAATACGCGAAGGCGCGCCCGGGCTTCGGCATCCTTGATCAAGGCATAAGCCTCATTCACAGCGCGGAATTTATCAGGGTCTTTTTCCGGGGTATATTTTTTCACCATTTCCAGATACGCCCTGCGTATTATCCCGTCATCCGCATCATCCGGCAGATTCAGAGCCTCATAGGGAAAAAGCATTTCAGACTCCTTTGTAAACAGCTGCTTCAAGCTTGCGCCATCTACTTCGTTGCCGCAGNNTACGCCTCCGGTTGGAATTCCTGCCGTCGGCCGCTCCCCCTTTACCCCCTCAAGCGGGGGACAAAGGGGAGGCATAATGACTACTTATTTTCCAGTATATCATGTATTATAGATTCAATATTTTTATCAAACAGATTGAACTTGGGGTTTGTTTTGGGTCCGGTTTTATTTCCGCCTTCGGTTTTTATTGTTTTAACTAAAAATTTTTTTTTCATTTTCAGACATTTTTCTTCGACAGAATATTTGACTTGCGATTCAATCTCCTGCAGGAAAAAATGGGTCGTCTGCCGGAAAAATGAAATTTCTTCGGTATCGTTTCGTTCATACCTGGCGAAATAATACGCAGCAGCCAGACAGTCGAATACTCTTCGATAAAGCGCAAATGGGGGATCGCCGGGAGTTTTTCCATATCTGAGAATATTTTCATATAGAAGAACAGCGCGGTATAGAAGGAAGCGGCCGCAGTTTTCAGATTCCCTTAATATGCCGTTTCCGGTAATCTCCCACAGCAGCTTTTCAATTTGTTTATCGTTATTTGTTTTGTAAAAACACAAAAAGTATTCATAACATCGGATTAAAATCTGCGCTGTGGTTTTTGTCTGGTAAAAATAGTCCTGTCTGAATGGAAGGATTTTAAAATCGCCTATCCGCCATAAAGGGTCCCTGATAAAGGTCATGTTGTGTATGTCATTGACATACATATCGATATTCTTCATCTGTTCCTTGATTTTAGCGGGGAGAGGCACTTGTCTGATTTTCCAGTTTTGCGAGAGTACCCCGAGAATATAGGCAATACTCGCAGGTTTTTCAAGGGAAACTATTTTCTTTTCATGCTCATCGCAGGATGTATTGCTGAAAATCTCTGAACCGGCGGCCAGCCACTTCAGCACCGATTTTATAATGCCGATAAAAGGATCAGGATCAGCCGATACACGCTCAAGACATTCCAGCATCTTTTCAGGTTCTTTTTTTTCAAGATACTGCACCGCATTATCAACAAGTATATAATTGCGCGTAATTTCCAGCTCGGGTTTTCCCTTTTCGATTTTTTGAAGCTTGCTGAAATACCCCATGGCTTTTTTAAAGAGTTTTTTTTGCCGGTTAAGGTTAACAAGCCCGGTAATGGGAAAATCATCCATGGGAAAGGCTTTGTGCCACATCTCCAGGATTTTCAGAGTTTTCTTTTCGCCGGCAATTTTTCTTGTTTCTTCATAATAAACTTTGAATGTTTCCCTGATAGGATGTTCTTTCAGGCTTTTTTCCCAGTATCCAGCGGCTTCTTTAAGTGAGTCTTTCATGTTGTCGCGGTCGAAACCCAGAAAAGCGGACATAAAATCGTCTTCCTGATCATCTTCAGAAGACAAAAAAACTATTTCCCCCATCCGGTTATAAATCAGGGCTCTTTCCATGCCCGATAAAGATGAATGATTTTTTTCAAGATACTCACTCCACCGATCAACACTGTCATTGTTCAGAAGTTTTTTTGCCTGCAGAAAAGCCGGGAATAAAAAAGAGTATCTGCTGAATTTTCCGGGCGGTTTTTCACAGTTGATTTTTAAAAGATAAAAATATTTTTTTAATATCTCGGTTTTCAACAGGTTTTTGCCTGCCAGGCACGGACTATCAAGCAGTTTTATAATTTCACTGTCGGCCTGCGGATTTTTTCCTTTACTGATAATTTCGGAAATTTTTATCAGCGCCGGATATGCAGCATCGGGCATGGTGCATTCATGTATTTTTTTAGGCAGGACTTTATTGTCTTTCGCTCCGCTTAAAATATCAGCCAGGGCTGACGCGATATTTTTTAAAGGGGAAATATTGTCGATCTTTGATAAAAAAAGCAGGGCGTCGCTGTTTTTTTGTTCATAGTATGCCCTGATGCCCTGAACAAGAAGTCGCCAGTATATAAAAGGACTTTTTCGTGATATTTCACCGGTCATCATGGAAAAAAAATTATTCGTATAATTTTTTGTTTCTACCTCTTGCCACGCATTTAAAAGCAGCTGGGAATGTTTTTTCAATATATTGTTAGAGTTTAATTTTTCTTTATTGGCGAAGAACCTCAGGTCTTTAATATTGCGGAGGATAAAATGATCGATCTTTTCGGCAACAGCGTGTTCAGAATTATAACGGGAGATTGTTTCGCATGAGCCGGATAACAGATCCATTTCTATTAAAAAATTGCTATCATGATATTGCCGGTATTCCGGGTTTTTTTCCGCCAGCCACTTATGGTAATGTATCGCTTCATCAATATGCCTGTTTTTTAATAGCTCAAGAATTCTCAGTTCAAAGGCTTTTACAACATCAGGATACAGATCTCTGCCGAATTCCTTTCTTGTTTGTATGATTTCAGCAAATTCAAAAGCCCGGCGCCCGCGTTTTTGCAGTACGGATGAATGGAGTTCTTCGGCCAGTTTTGCAAACGGATAATTGCGGAAAGGGTTCCCTTGCGCCTGATTATGAGGGGAATTGGCAATTAGGTCTCTGCTCATTTTAAAACATATAAAATATTTTATTATCAGATTTTTAGATTTTTTCAAGTATGGAAATAATAATTATAAAATGAAACCGGAGACTGGTCAATTTGCTGGGTGGGAATTTTATTTCTTTGGTAAACAAAACAATAGAAATAAATTCTCGCAGGGTGAAAAAAAGTATAAACAGCATTATCAGGCATTTTTTTGCAGATTTACTCTAACCGCATACCCAAGAAAAAAAATCGAACCCTATTTGATTAAAAGTCTCAGCTTTTTTGCTTTAAATGGAAATATTTATCTCACAAATTTTTA
>DNNS01000025.1 GCA_003497555.1 Spirochaetia bacterium | reverse complement strand
TTACAACGGGCTGACCGGTACCTGGTTCCCGGCAGCGTATGAAAAACTAATGATCGAATATGGGCTTGAGAAAAACAAAGCGAGCAATAAAATAGCTGCAAACAGGAAAGATGAATATTTACCATAAGGAGAATTTTATGACAACTAAATGGAAAAATAAATTAACAAGACTATGCTTCTTTATGTTTTTAGTTTTTTATTCCGGCCTGCAGGCACAGGATTCCGGGAATCTGATGCCAAACAGCAGCGCCGAGGAAAGTGTATCACAGGATAAAATGAATCATGACGCCAGGGCATCAGGCGGTGTTACGGAATATACACCAATGGTGCCGAAAGGCTGGGGTGTCTTTAACACCGGCCAGACAAAAATCAAGTGGGGAAGAGTTGAAAATGAAGCGCATTCAGGTAAAGCCAGCTGCTGCATGACAGTTAATGATTTCGACATCAGTAAAAAACTTTTTTTATATATATTATTTTGCGAATGCAACGGTATAGCCGGAGGATCAGCTACCGAGGTACAGATTAATACAACTTATGTGTTTTCTTTCTGGGCAAAGGGTAATATTGATAAAATGTCTTCCAAAATTATCAGCTGGAAAAGCAGCGACGGCAATCCGGCCAACAGGGAATCTTTAGGTTCGAGCCTGAAAGAATTTAAACCGGACGATAAACAATGGAAACTTTTTTCCGGAGAATTTAAAACCAAGGCGGAAACCAAGAGAGTTGCNNAGATATCAGAATCAAGCCGGAAGCAAAAAAAATAGGCATGGGCGGAAATATTAAAGTAGCGCTATATGACCTCGGACCGCTAAAAGCTTCGGAAAATAAATATGTTATTCTCGGCCAGCAGGCAAATGAAAATATTTATAATCTTTTGAAAAAACAAAACGACATCAGTGTTGAGAAAATCAATACCCTGGCTGCTGAAACTCTTAAGCATTACAATGTTCTGATACTCTCGACCATACATCGTCTTTCCGATAAAGATGCCGGTTCCGCTGATCTGGGAATACAAAGTGTTGATTATGTGCGCAGCCTGCTTAATTTTGTAGATAGCGGCGGCTGTGTTATTCTCGGCCATGACTGCGTGGGTTTTCGTCATATTTGGGGTAATTTTCAGGTATTTCCCATGATCTGCACCGGACAGGGTCTTGAAGAAAGCAAAAAACTGGTATTATCCGATAAAGCGCACCCTTTAGCCGCCGGTCTGCCTGAAACTTTTGAGCATTCCTATACGGATCATATAACCATACGGCCCGGTGAAAAAACAAAAATAATTTTTAAGGATGTTAATGGTGCTCCAGCAGTCGTAGCCGGTGAACTCTCCAGGGGAACAGTAATAGGCCTTGGTTACTCCATGGGTCTTTATTGCAAGGATAAAAATCATTATACAGGCGAACTGCCGGAGGCTGAAGCCCGCCTGCTTCTTAATGCTGTACGCTGGGCCGGAGTGAAGGAAAAATACGAGGTTCCGCAGGTAAATACTGATACGTCTTTATTAAAACAAATTACAACCTATAATGAACAGAAAAAAAACGAATCTTTAAGCAAATATACAAACCTGCCCCAGCCCAAATTCACTGAAGCGGATATGTGGCTGTATCCTTTCTGGCGTATTATGCTTGGTAATAAAAAAGATACTCCGGTTCTTGATATTCTGGAAAATGAACAATATCTGGCCCAATCGGTAAAAAATGTCAAAACTATGGGCTTTACCGGAATTTTAACCTATGCCCAGAGCTATACCATGTATTATCCTTCCAAACTTTATCCGCAGGATATAGACCCCAAAATGCCCAAACGTTTTGAGATTCTTTACAACGAAGCGAAAAAAAACGGTTTGAAAATCAAAGTAATTTTCTGCGCCTGGAGAAGATCTGCGGATACCTGGGCGAAAGGAGTAAAAAATATATCCAAAAGCGACATGGACAGACTGGCCAAAGGCGAAAAAGAAAAAGATATTTTTAAGGATGAATACCGCCGGGGCGGCTGGGTCTGCCCGGATCATCCGGATAATCAGAAAATGTTTATAAATATAATCAGGGAAACGCTTGAAATGTATCCGGATATTTCCGAGGTTCACTTTGATTATGTCCGTTATAAAGACGGCTATGATACCTCCTGTTACTGCGATTATTCCTTAAAACAAAAAGCCGAATTTTCCAAAACCCATCCCGGCCTTTCGGAATCGGAAATTGCAGCAGAATTTTCCAAACAAACATTGATGAATTTTTTTACGGAATGCCATAATCAGGTAAAAAAAATATCTCCGCAGATTAAAACAACCACCTACACTATTACCCCTACAGCTCCCAAATGGGTTTTCGGTTACCCTTTTGATTATCATGCCAAATATGTAAGCAGATATCTGAATGCAGACTGGCCGATTGAAAATACAGAAAACTACACAACGCAGTATGTGGGCTGGCTGAAAGAACTTAACCCTAAAGGAGTTTTTCAACCCATGATCTCAAGTTATGATTATAAAACCGGAGAAAGGCTTTATCTTGAATTTCAGATACTCTCGCATACTTTTGACAAACTTAGTGTTAAAAACAAGCTGGTTCAGTTTTATGATTATGCATATCTTCTGAAAGATACAGACGGAAGTCTTCATGACGATATGGCAAGAGGCATAAGTAAAGCTCTAGGCGGCACATGGAAGTAGCCGTTGGAATACTGCTTTGCTGCGCGATTATAATAATTTATTAATATGACTGAAAAAAAAATAATTAAATTTACTCCCTACAAATTTCCCGAAGCTGAAATCAATCTTTTTATTGCAGAAAAAAATTTAAGTCAAGCGCCGGTGATTCATTATAACCGGCCAAATACCTACGAGATCGGTTATATTTTTTCCGGCCAGGGCAGCTATTTCATTAATAACAGGTTCTATCCAATCCGGCGCGGCATGGTTTTTTTTATCAATGATTGTGATTTTCATTCTCTGCAGCTTGAGAGCAAAAATATACATAAAGCGCATCTCTGTTTTTCCGGCATTTTTCTCTGCCGGATTGAAAAAATGCTGAGTACGGATTTTTCAGCTTTTTTCAGAGAAAGATCCCGGAATTCAAATTACCATTTACAGCTCAATAATGAAGCAGCCGCGCTTTTTGAATTTTTAATCAGCAGGCTGTCTTATGAGTTGGAAAAGCGCCGGCAGGATTTTCTCATGATGATTAACATTATAATGTGCGAAATTTTACTTTTACTGAAAAGAAATAACTCTCCGGGATCGTTATTAAAATATCATGTTTATAAAGACAGCGCACAAAGAATTGTACTTTCTGCCGTAAATATAATCGAGCAAAATATCGGCAGCGCCCTGAGTCTTGTTTCTCTGGCCAGTCAAATCAGGGTTACTCCGGCCTACCTGAGTAGAATATTTAAAGAAACGCTTGGTGTGGCTCTGTCTCATTACATTACCGGTACCAGACTTAACCTGGCCAAGGATTTGTTAAAAAACAGCAATAAAAAAATTCTGGAAATCGCCTATGAGTCAGGCTTTAATGATCTATCCACTTTTAACCGGGCGTTTAAAAAAAATATACGCATTTCACCGCTGCGCTACAGGGAAATGCACAGACCTGATATAAAAATGAAGCGAAGCATGTTTGTATAAATACTCCGCACCGTAATTCGACAGGCTTGCATCCGGCACAGGATGTTTGTTTTAAGTGGAAAATGAATAGCGCGTTTAACATTATTTTGACACTATGTATCTAAAATCCCTCGGCGCTATTTTCATTTTTTGATGAAACAATCTGGAAAAATAATAAGCATCGGAAAACCCGCTCTGCCAGGCAATCTCTTTAACAGTAAGTCCGGTTGTTTTTAACAGGCTGGCGGCGTTTTTTATTTTTAATTCAAGCAAATACTGCAGGGGTTATTGTCCGGTATGTTTTTTAAACAGACGTATCAGATAGGGCATTGATAGATTGATGACGGATAACGATTTTTTAAGGGAAAAATTATGGTTTTGAATATTTTCAATCAGTATATTTTCAATTTTTTCTATATATGAATTTTTGGAATGGTTATCAAGATGCTGCCGCAGATAAAAGATTAAAAGTATTACAAGCTGCCCGCAAATATCCTGATAATTGCCTTTTTGCAGATGATACTCTTTATATAAAAGTTCGCTGATTGCAGAAAACGGCCTGTGCTCTGGGTCCTGGATAACAAACACTTTGGATAGATAATTTTCGGGACTTTTCACCTGAATCCAAGTGCTGGCATATTCCTCGGCGGATTTTTCACAATGAAGAATTCCGGCAGGCGTGCAAATGACAGTGTTTTTATGAAAAGGAATATTTTGATCTCCGATTATGGCTTCTCCCCGGCCTTCTCTGTATAAAACGATTTCCAGATAGGGGTGACAATGCGGAAGATTGGGCCGATCGGTTGTAATAATCGTTTTGCCAAGAGAAATCAAATTATTCATCGGTTTTACGAGTCTCTCAGATTTTAATACCTTGCCGGTGCTATTATATTGTCTTTTTGAATAATAAGCCCTGCAGGAAATTTACTTATAATGTCCCAGTTTTTTGTTTTATGGTATTTACTACGATAAAAGGCCTAAAAATAGTGCCGTTTTTTAAACAAATTGGTCAATTTCCTCAAGAAATACCCCTTTTAAAAAACTGGGAATTTGCAAGTAGTAGGCAATGGCGATGCTGATTAATAATAATTAAAATCTATAGTAAAATTCAGCATGTCAAATGATTTCGCGCAGAGGGCGCAGAGGTACTTTTTATGAAACTAAATGAAATGTCAGATTTTAATAAGGAACTTTTGAAAAACGGAATTATACCACAAAGCAACGACCTCGTTGGCTTTAGTATACCCCTTCAGCAAGATTATGCCAAGCATTTGCAAGCGCAAAGCCGGCAAAATCATTGCTTTTAGGGATA
>DNNS01000479.1 GCA_003497555.1 Spirochaetia bacterium | reverse complement strand
CGTTTCAAGACGGTATTTTCCAGGGAGAAAAATATGAAAGTTCTGGTATTGGTTCCTCCAGGCAAGGAACATAAAAATGTTGTCAGGGATTTTATGTACGGATGCTGGTGCAAAGGAAGAAGGATCGGCGGAATGCAGATGCCCCCTCTGAATCTTCTTTATATAGCCTCCACCCTGAAAGAAGCCGGGCATGAAGTCGGTTTTGTGGACGCATCGGTAGATCCATCTTCTTATAAAACAATCGAAAATAACGGTTTTCCTTTTGATATAGTCATACTGCTTTCTTCAACAAACAGTTTTAAAATGGATATTAAAATCATAAAAGAAATAAAACAGGCCAGAAGGGAAATCAAATCAATTCTGTTTGGCTCGCATCCGACCTTCATGCCGGGGTATTGTCTGAATGAAGACA
This sequence comes from Spirochaetia bacterium, assembly GCA_003497555.1. Classification (GTDB taxonomy): domain Bacteria; phylum Spirochaetota; class UBA12135; order UBA12135; family UBA12135; genus UBA12135. The sequence continues at coordinate 2,818 of DNNS01000479.1, read as the reverse complement.
CTGTAGATATTATTGTACGAGGTGAGCCCGAGTTTATAATCAGAGACCTTTTAAATGAATTAAAAAACGGCAGCGATCAATGGAAAAAGGTAAAGGGTATAGGCTACAGGGAAAACGGTAATAATTGCCTGAATGCCGCATACCCGTTAATTGATAATCTAGACGAACTTCCCATGCCGGACAGAACTTTTCTTCCTGCCGGTATTGATTATTTCAATCCTGTAATTAAAAGAATGCCTTATACAACCATGCAAACTTCCCGCGGCTGTCCGGCAAAGTGTAACTTTTGTACTGTCCCTTTCTTTTTCGGAAACAAGTTCAGGTTTAAGAGTGTTGAAAAAGTTATGGAAGAATTCAGGCATATAATCAGCCTGGGGTACCGGGAAGTTTTCATCCGGGATGAAACCTTTACCGCCTATAAAAAACGCAATATAGAAATATGCCGGCGGATGATAGATGAAAAAATGGATTTAACATGGATTGCCAATGCCAGGGCGGATATGATAGACAAAGAAACCATGGAGATCATGAAAAAAGCGGGATGTCATATGATCAAATTCGGCGTTGAATCCGGGGTTCAGGAAATTCTGGACAATATTAAAAAAGGAATCAGGGTGGAAGATACGCGCAACGCCCTGAAATGGTGTAGAGAAACAGGGATAGATGCTCATGGTCACGTAATGCTTGGCTGTCCGGGTGAAAGTAAAGAAACAATCGAACAAACCATCAAATTTGTCAGGGAAATAAACCCCTATACGGCTTCTTTCGGAATTCATACTCCCTACCCGGGCACTGAACTTTTCAATAAAGTTGCGGCCCTGCATCCCGAGATTGCGGACGGAAGCGATGCGGACCTTGCCAAACTTCATATTACCGGATTTTTTAATGAAAGCTTTACAAATCTCAGAAAGGAAGATCTTGAAAAAAGCGTAGTAAGGGCGTATAGAAAGTTTTATCTGCGGCCGGGACATTTGCTTAAAATACTCGGCAAAACAAGAAGTTTTGATGAGCTTATGAGACTGGCGGTTGCAGGCAGTAATATTTTTACTTTTACGGTTAGGGGCAACAACTGAAAAATAATTTACCTGAACCGGTTATTAAACAACTGTCGATCATACCGGCGGATGATAGATAAACAAATGAGCAAGCGTATCATATTCTCCCAGATATATTTCTCCATCCGCTCCTGTTTCCATGGCTCCGATATGATAACATGTCCAGAATTTGGGTTCGCCGTCAACCTGCGGTATACCAAGAACATTTGTTGAAGTATCTGCCGGATTATAGGAAAATAAACGTCCGATATTTTTTTCCTTGCCCGTAAAACCATAGACAATACCGTTATTACCAATGGTTAATGCGGTTATTCCTCCCTGGCGGCACGGCGTACCAAGACCGATTATTTTCAGGTTAACAGGATCAAATTTAAATAAAATACCATCCGGAGCTGTTCCGCCATAAAAACAGCCGTCCGGATGTTGAACCATACAGCTGATATAGTTTAAATATTCCCTGCCTCTTTCCACAGGTAAAATCATTTTAGTAAACTCCAGCTGATTGCTGTCTAGATCATAAATAAAAATAATACCGTCCTTAGTTGAACCCGCTAAACGATGATGATCAAGCATTTTAATCACCCGTCCCTGTTTTCCCGGCGGAAGTTCATGGGTATAAATAATTTTTTTGGTTTTCCAGTTATAAACAATCAGGGAATTTTTATTTTCCAGCAAAATATAAACATATTCTCTTTCTTTATCCCATACTATATCTGCAGCCCTGCCTTGGTTAAAGACTAATAGTCTGGTTAGACCATTATTTTTTAGATCCATTGTATACGGCTGCCTGGGAGGCAGTGCATGCCCGCCGCTTTTTATGTTTTTTTCATCAAAAGCGGTATCATATTGCCATAAATTTCCATAACCTGTTTTGGTCTCAATTGAACTGGTCAAAAATAAAAATTTACCAGGCCCTTCTGCCAGAGCGGTTATTTTTGAAATAGTATGTTCAACAACAACAAGCGGCATTACATGACTCGAGGGCAATTCGACATAATAGCTTTTACATTTGGGTGAGTATTTAAATAAACAGGATTTTTTGCCTGCGGTTGCCCCATATATACAATGGCTGGAATGCTGCCGTAAAACAGTTATGGCTTTCTCTCCTCTTTTTAAAGTTTGTGCAAAGGCTTCAAATTCAAATCCCTTTAAATATACATTACCCCCGGTAATAAATGGCGATAAAGCGATAGACACTTGCGGCGCATCCGGTTTGGGGCCGGTAATTTTTTTTAAATATTGGGCATAGAGTTTTTTTGTTTTTTCCGATCTTGATTGTTCTTTTTTTTCCCCGGGAGTAAACACAGCTAATTGCGGAGCGCCCAGGGGAGTATAAGTTCCCAAATATAATTTTCCATTTTTACCAACTGCCGATTCCATTACGCTTCTGACCGGAAAATGCCCAGGGGATTGAAGAAAACCGGATTTTGCATATTTTTTATTTTTATAATCAAACTGGGCAAGTTCGGCAATAGGCATATCTTCATTACCCATGTACACAATATAAAGAATATCATAACTCCAGGCTATGGAAATAATATGTTTATTATCCGGATAAGATTCGAATTCTTCATTGCCCGAGACAACACCATAATCATATATTTTTCCGTATTTTCCTTCAGCAGTATTTAATCTGAAAATATGCTGACTTTTTGTACCAACTCCCCAAAATTCATTCTGGCTACCGTCAACCATTCTTCTTATATAATTACCATATCCGCCTCTCCAGCCGGCATACGGAACAACCAGCGGCGTATCTTCAA
>DNNS01000139.1 GCA_003497555.1 Spirochaetia bacterium | reverse complement strand
GGACCGGGGATATTTTACTGCTGCAGCCGGTAAAATGCATTTCCAGGAATACGACCACGGTTACCGGGAATACAAACGTGATTACGGATTTTCCGAACTGCGGATCACTGAAGGTAAATATTGCTGGGGCCCTGATCGCTTCCGGCAGCATCTGCATAAAACCGGCCGGGGCGGGAGAGATATGACCTGGCTGAAGGCGGATAACCGTACCGCACTTGCCGGCAGAGAGTTATCAGCGCATGTTGACCATTCAAAAAAAGGCTGGTTATGCTTTCCGCAGGAATTTTATGATAAGGGTGCAGCAGCCTGCTGGATGACGACTGAAAATCCTTTTGCACAGCACGAAACTATTGATGCCTTTGTGGTTGACGAAGCCGTAGAAATCCTGCGTTCTGTGCGCAGCCCATTTTTCCTCTGGTGTTCGCTTGCTTCTCCGCATCATCCGCTTGACCCTCCGGTTCCATGGGACATTATGTATTCCCCGGACACTATCAGTGTTCCCGAGCCTGATCTGCGCGAGATTGAGAAGTCGTATCTGGAAACTTCCTTTAATCATTTTAGCGCAGTATGCAGGACACCAAGCGCCATGACCATGAATGACAGAAAACGCATGGCAGCCAGATATTATGGGCTTATTTCATATTGCGATGATCAGACCGGNNTCCGATCATGGTGATTTCTGCTGTGATCATGGTTTGATTTACAAGGGTGCATATCTGTTTGACAGTCTGATCAGGGTACCATTAATCATTTCCGGCCCCGGAATCCCCTGCGGAAGAATACAGAACTCACTTGTTGAATCGGTGGATTTGGCGCCAACTATCCTTGATTTTTCCGGGTCAGCCGGCGATAATCATTTTTCCGGAAAGCTGTTACCGTTTGCAGATGAATGGGAGTCAAAAAAATTTATTGTTTCCGAAGTTAAAAACCGTATTCTGTACCGTGACGATAAATGGGCATGGATCGGATGCCGGAATGAAATATCTCATGATGAACTTCTTTTTCATCTGCCCGATGATCCGGGGCAAAACAGGAACATTGCAAAAGAGAATCCGCATATGTGCCTGGAACTGCGCCAGAGACTTGCAGATGCAGGAAGAATCGGTAAATTATAGGCAATTTCGAAATATTCATTCAGGATAAAAAACCGGAAAATGAGTACAGGAAAATGAAGTATTTTAAATATAAAATTGAAAAATTAAATTTATAAGGAAACGACCATATCTACATGAAAGAAAAATACAGGATATTCATTGCTTATGGCAAACACAATCCTGCTTATGGATTTAATATTGCCTGGCTTCTGCATGATCCGCTGCTGGTGCAGGATATAATGCCGGATATTACATTTTCTTCTACCCAAACGACTGATGAAGGCGTTAACGGTATTTTATCAGAGGAATGCCTGGAACGTTATGATCTTGTTATAATTCCGCATATGGAAGATAACAGATTAACCGTGTCTGATGAAGAAAAGCTTGTCAAATTTCTTTATGCCGGGGGCAAGGTATTCGCCGATTGTCCGGAACTTATTACCGGTGAACCTGCGGGAAAATTATTATCTGCAGGAGGCATACAAAACGAAGGATGGTACAATAATCCGCCGGTATATTCTGCTGTTACAAAACATCCGGCTGCCAAAATCAGCGGCCTTTCACCGGGAGAGACGGCATTTTTTCATACTTTACCGGGAAAAGCAATAAAATTAATTACGGACAATGCAGATATCCTGACGGAGCTGAACGAAGGAACACTGCCCGATATTGTAATTTCCAAAAAAATAAAATTATGTGTAACTGCTTCGCCTTGTGATGACATTATTCCCTGTTATTACTGGCTGCGGCATCCGCGATGCATGGAATACCGCGCAAGGCAGAATTATCTGATTATAAATGCTCTGCGCAGAATATCAGGCCTTGATTTTATTTTTCAGCCTGCAAACCAATCGCAAATGGAATGGAGTGAAAAATTTTACGCCTACGCCTGCGGTAAATATTTTCTTCATTCTTCAGGAAATAGCGAGATGATTAATCTGACAGTTGAAAGCGATAAAATGATTTACTCGGCAGCCGCATCTCTAAAGAAGGGGTATTTCCCCGAGGCATCTTTCGCATTCGGCAATGCGGTTCGCCTTCTCTCCGAATGCTCCATAAAATACGGGTGTACAAGGAATTTCATTTTTCGCGGCTGGCATGCAAGCCTTTTATATGATGAATACCGGGATGGAAATCTGGTTGGATATGCAGAATGTGCGGATACAGACTGGCTTTTTCATTGGATGGAGGAACAACTCAGTCTGGCGCGCAGATCCGATTCACCCCGCGTCAACGATATTTGTCCGTCAACCTGGGAAATACTTAATAAATATTATCCCGAACGGGTAGCAAAATTTGCAAACGCTCATGCTGAAGGAATTATTGAAGCTGCCGGGGGGCATTATACCCAGGCATATATGCAGATTATTCCTGAAGAATGTAATATCAGGCAGATAACGTACGGGAGGAATGCGCTCGGGGAAGTATTAGGAGTTTTTCCCGTTGTCTGGCTATGCGCTGATGATCATTTTAATTTTCATCCGCAAATGCCGCAAATACTTAAAGATTTCGGATACCGGTATGCCGTACTGCGCGGTCATGCGCATACTTTTGACTCTGCTTCAGATGAATGGCTGCATATCGGACCCGGCATTTTCCCCAGGATGCAGGAAAGGAAAATATGGTGGCGCGGACTTGACCGTACGGAAATAGAAACTGTCACTGCTCCATCACAGAAAGTCAATTTTGCGAAATGGTGGAAAGCAGAACCGCTTGAGGCTGCTGAAAATAAGGATATGCTGTTTGGACAGTCCATTGATGCCACGCACGATGAACCGGCAGAAAGGGAACACACCCTGTTAAGCGGCACTTTTCCGGTAGCAGGCAAATTCACTACGTGCGAAAATTATTTTATTCATACCCCTGCTCCGCAATGTTCCCGTTTTTTGGGAGTAGATGACTTATGGGGAATATTCCCGCAAAAATGGACAGGCCTGGGATGGCTTAATGCCGGGTTTGCCCGAAACCGCATTATGGAAAGACTTCTGCTTTATGCCGAGCGTTTTCATGCCATAGCGGTACTTTATGGACTGCAGTCGCGTGAAGAAGAACTGTCGGACGCATGGAAAAATCTGCTTCTTACCCAGGATCATCTGTCTTTCGGCCCATCGAAACATATTGCCGGCGAAACCGGATGGCAATCCACTGCCGGTTATTACACAAAAATCATTCCCAACTGGCCTGGCGCTGATCTTCCGGTATCCTGTCCAGGTATTGCAGAAAAAACCGCGGAACTTTCTGCCCGGACCGCAGAGGATATTCTTGATTTTTCACTTGAATTTTTAACCGCCTGTATCGACAACCCGCTCCCGGATTCTTACCGCTGCGGACAAAGTATGCTGATAGTATTTAATCCGCTGATGCACTCTCGTAAAGATGCAGTAATCGCCGAGGTGCGGGAAAACGGAATACAGAGTGTTACATTTGACGGCAAAATATTTTGCCCTGCTCAATTAATAACAGCAGATGAACAGAAAAATCAGCTTCTTTTTATTGCTGATGTGCCTTCTTTCGGATATTCTGCCAGTTTTGTATCCGGGCGCAAGGCATCTGTCAATGCCGGTCTGCTGCGTACTGATCAACTTCCGATGCGTATGGAAAACGAACATTTTATCATCGAGATTGACGGTAAACAGGGCGGTATTACGCGTCTTGTAGAAAAATCCGGTAATCTCGAATTACTGAATCCCGGCGCGCATTTATTAGGTGAACTTGTCTCCACAGATTCGCCGGTTTCCTCAAGCAGGGGCCCTGCGGAATTACGCGTGCTTGAGACCGGGCCGATTCGCACTGCAGTTGAGATCATATCAGGTACTTTTGCCTGCAGTTCAAAAATGACCGTATATCTTTATGCCGGAATACCCCGTATTGATTTGGATATTGAACTTGATTACGGCAAAGAAGCAAGTTTCGGATTCAGGCAGGGTCCTAAGATAACTCCGGAAAAAACCGGTCTTTTTGCAGTTTTCCCGTTTCTTTCCGCTGAAGAAATTTTTCTCCATCAGCCGTTTGGATTTTATCCGGTACAGCGAAGCCCGAATGTGACTCTTGATATACTGACGCTGGTATATAATACTCATCAGGTGTTAATCTCGCAAAGCGGTTCCCCTTTATTCTGGCATGAAAACGGAACTATCTGGTTTGGTCTTGCTCAGGGACAACCGCCCATGTCCGGAAAGCATAAATTTTCATGGGCTATAACAGTAAAAAACGGAAACCTTAATACATCTGATTCCCTGCGTTTCGCCCAGGAAATAAATAACCCGTTAGCGGCAACATATAAAAATACTACCGGCGGTAATTGGCAGATGTGCAGGTCGTTTATCCGTTCTTCAACAAATCAAACCCTGCTTACGGCCTTTTATCAGAGCGGATGCAATTTTATTCTGCGTTTCTTTGAGGCTGATGGAAAATTTTGCCGGGAGAAATTGATTAGCGATTTACCGGTTTCTGACTGGCAGGAGATATCTCTTGACGGCAAGAAAAAAAAGGAAACAAAAAATATTATGCAAATCGAACCCTGGAAAATCAAAACATTATGCGGACAGATTAAACAATAAACATTTAAATGGAGGTGTCATGTACAGACATTATATTAACGGCAAACTGCAGCGCGGCACCGGAGCAAAACAATACCGGATTATCAATCCTGCAACAGAAGAAATCGCCGGAGAATATACCGGTGCGAGTGCTGAACAGACAGGCGAGGCGCTGGACGCTGCCAGAATTGCTTTTGCCGCATGGTCAAAACTGCCGATGAGATTAAGAGGCGAATGGATGGAAAAGCTTAAAATTGCCCTGCTGCAGAATAAAGAAGAACTTCTTGACGTTTTAATGTCCGAAACGGGAAAACCGCTCACGGTTGCGCAATATGATTTCGGAATGATCCCGGAATGTCTCGATTTTTTTCGGGAAGAAGCAGGCCGCATCTCCGGTTCAATCATAAACGATATAGATGGGAAATTCAGAAATCTGGTTATCAGACAACCGCTTGGAGTAGTGGTAGGTTTTTTGGCATGGAATTTCCCTCTTTTAAACATCGGATATAAAATAGGTCCGGTTCTAGCCTCAGGTTGTACTTGTGTGCTTAAACCGTCTTCCCGAACACCACTGTCAACAATGCTGATAGGCAGGATACTGGAACGGATAAATTTCCCTCCCGGTGTTATCAATATTATTGCCGGTCCGGGTGATGAAACAGGCAAAATTCTTAACCAAAGCAAAATACCGGGAATGATTACCCTGATTGGATCCATAGACGCAGGGAAGAAAATTATAACGGATTCAGGGACATCAATAAAAAGGTTTTCTCTTGAACTCGGCGGTAACGCACCGGTAATTATTATGCCGGATGCGGATATTGATGCAGCTGCTGAAAAAATTATTGATTATAAATTTACCAATACAGGACAGATTTGCGTTGCTCCCAACCGGGTCTTTGTTCATGAAAAAGTCCATGATGCATTCCTTGAGGCTGCAGTTTCGTATACCGGAAAAATAAAACTCGGCTGGGGAAGGGAAGCCGGCGCCCGGATGGGGCCGGTAATAGCTCATGAGGAAAGAGAACGTATTTTCAGGATGATTAAAGATGCCGTCAACCAAGGTGCGGTTCTGTTATGCGGAGGAACTGTTCCGGAAAACAGGCAGAAAGGATATTTCATTACACCGGCGATACTTGATCGTGCGTCTCCTGATATGAGTATTTGCCGTAATGAGATATTTGGTCCGGTACTTCCGGTAATAACTTTTACCGACACCGCAGAAGCGGTACGCGAGGCCAATAACACCGAGTACGGTCTGGCGGCATATTTATTTACCCGCGATACCGGAAATGTATTCCGTATTTCCGAGTCGCTGGAATTCGGCAATGTGTGCGTAAATGAACCGTTTTTTGCAGTAAACATGCCGCACGGAGGCATCAAAGACAGCGGTATCGGATTCGACTGTTCGAAATACAGTCTGGAGGAATATTATTCAATAAAAAGAATTTCAATCAGGATCTGATATAAATAAAAATCATAAATAAAAGTAAAATAATCACAAGAAATAAATTGTACTTCATATTAAACTTTTATTATTAAGATAATGCTTTTATAAAAATGGTCAGAGGAGTATAAATGAAAAAACCAATACTAATCTTGTGTATATGTACATTTTACGTCAGAGGAATATTACCGCTTGATAAAACAGACCGGGTAAAATTTATTGACGGTTCGATCATTGCCAAAAATGATACCGGTAAACCGACATTGATTACGATAGATTACTCGGATATCGGGGAATTTGGCCCTTTTATCGGTTACAATCTGCAAACGGTTGCAGAAAAATATAATTTTGATAATCCGGAACTGTTCAAGGCTGTCCGGGAATTAAAACCTGCGTATCTGCGTTTTCCCGGGGGCAGTGCAGGAAACTGGTATCACTGGGAAACTGACGGCTTTAAAGATGAAGAAGTAGCATATCAAGGTCATAATTGGGGCAGATCTTATATGCCCTTTGCACAGATACATGGTGACGGGAAACTTGGATTTGTGAAATTTTTAGAGTTTTGTAAAAAACTAAAAACGGAACCAAGCATATTATTCAATATTTATACAGAAGATACCGACTCACCGGCAAAATTTGTAAAATATATTAAAAAACTGAATATCATACCGGTAAAATATGGAATGCTGGGATGTGAAAATTTTTGTCGTCCGCAGGCGGTACTTAAGTTTTCCGGCGGGATTAAAGAGTTTATAGCGGCTGCCGAAGAAGCAGTAAAAAAAATAAAAGAAGTGGATTCTGATATCAATCTGGCGGTTAATCTGGAAAATTTTTCGGTGACTGCCGGAATTCCCGGTGACTGGGATTCGGCAAATCTTTGGGATGCAATGAACAAGGCAAGAAATATTGACGGATGGAATTCGACCATATTAGAAAAAAAAGATGTCTTTGATGCTATCGAAGTCCACTATTATCTTGCTAACCGGAATTGTCTAAAAATATCAGAAACAGATAATGTACAGGAATGGTATTTTAAAAACTGGAGATATTTGGTGTTTTTCCAGCTTGATTATATTAATGCCATGACGAAAGAACTTGATAAATATTCTCCCAAACCTATATGGCAGGATGAAGGCGGTCTTGCTTATTATGCTACTACCGGCACAAGAGGGCGTATATCCAGATCAATGATGGCAGCGCTGAATGATGCCGAGTATATATTTGCATTGGGAGACATGTATCCAAAATATAAAAGAGTATTAAGGCATTGTCTTTCTTCAAGTAAAGTCTGGGGGATTCTGGGTAATTATGATATCAAAACCGGGACATTTGAGGTGCATCCGCCAAGATATTATGTATTAAAATTATTAGCCGACATTAACGGATGTACACAGCGTTTAAAATGTAATATCTCCAATTTTTCTCAAATAAAAGGCTTATGGAGTTATGAGAACAAATCAATGTCTGTAATAAATGCAAAAATATTCAGGAATGACCAGGTTTTATATATTTACATAGTAAATAGAGGGCCTGATAATGAAAAAATTGAAATCAATTCCTCCAAACAATTAATCTATCCTGAAAAAATAGAGTATGTCGGCGGATATCTGGATGTGACTGATTATGAGAGATGCTATGATATGGATCGCTCCAAGATTGAAGAAAAAGCAATTAATGGCAGCAGTTTTGAAGTAGCGCCGTTTTCATTAACACGCCTGACAGTGAAAATCAATGAATAAATATAACTTTTTAAAAAACAAGATATAAACCCAGGAGGAATAATATGACCGGAAACGAGCAAATTAAATCGATGTTTTACGGACGCAGCGGATACAGGGATTTGCCCATGTCATGTGATCTTTACTGGTGGCATGAGGGTCTGGCGCATGAAAATAAACTGCCGGAAGAAATACGCGAAAAACCGATTTTTGATATTCACCGGATGATCGGATCCATACCCTGGCATAAACTTGATTGTGTCAATATAATTTACGATCAATCAGTAAAAATTGATGTACAGACAAAAATGAATGGAATTATCCGCGATGTACGGACAACAATTACAACTCCAGCCGGTTCTCTTACAGGCCGTTATACGCGAAGTGAAACTCTTGGACACAGGGATATGATTGAACAGTATGTAAAAACACCGGATGATCTGAAGATTGCGCAATATCTATGGGACGCATTTGAACGCATTGAACCGGCTACCGGACCGGTGGAAGCTGCTGAAAAAATGATAGGGGAGCAGGGCGTAATCTGGCTCTGCGGTATCCGCAATCCTCTTAATGTTTTTTTCCGCGAACTGGTCGGATTTGAACAGTTTATATTTCTTCTCTCGGATTATCCTGCAATTGTCAGACGCCTGTTTGATACCATCGAACGCGCTACTGTGGAAATGGCCCGCGCTGTGGCTGCTGCCGGCTGGAAATCATGGCTGGTTATGCTTGCTGATTGTATTGATGCATCACTCATGAGTCCCCCGATCTTCAAGGAATTCTGTATTCCCCACTATCAGCGTATTATTGACATTCTCCATGCCGGCGGTAAAAAGGTCATTATCCATACAGACGGATATATACGCCCATTGCTTGATCTATTACCGCAGACACATGCTGACGGCATCGAAGCGGTTACTCCGAAACCGCAGGGAGATGTAACACTTGAAGAAGTACGCGATGCCTTGCCCGAACAAATGACTGTGTGGGGCGGAATTCCATCGAGTATTCTTGCCGAAGGCATGCCTGATGATGAAGAGTTTGCTGATTTCATCACCCGGACTGCTGTATATGCTAAAGCCAATCAAAAAATTATTTTAGGCATAGGAGATATGGCAGTACCTTCAGAAATGGTATGGAACCGACTTAAATTGATTCATTCGGTTTTGCATAAAGTCAATGGTCAGGCATGAAAAATATTTTCCTCAAGTATAATTTTTTTAATAATGATAGTATAAATCACATCTTAAAAAGTTTGGGTTTTTTTGAAAATGGGAATTTGTGATAAATTACACATGGAATCGTCAGATTCAACTTGAACACCCGAAACACCTGTGCTGAGCGCAGTCGAAGGAATGAAAATAAAATTTTAACACGAAGGACACGAAGACGCACAGGCATTCAAATCAAGCGACAGGAGGTCGCCCTTCGTGTTCTTCAGAACAGGATGTTCGGGTGGCTAAATCCTATTTACCAGGGAGTCGTCATGTCCGGAGGGACACCC
>DNNS01000360.1 GCA_003497555.1 Spirochaetia bacterium | reverse complement strand
AGGAAAAATTTAACTGCAGAGTACCAGCACGCAGCGAATTCGTTGTTCAGTACACTCGGCCTCTCAGCGTGGCTTGCTTATGCGTTTGCTGCTCTGCGGTTATTTATTTTCCATGCTATTTTTAAAATTTAAAATCTGAACATATACGGAAATTCATAATACTCCAATATTTCCAGCAAAAATATCTGTTGAATATATCATTTTCTCCGTGTGTGCAGGATCCTTTAATTATTTATTTTAAATCATATGATTAAGGCAATAGATGAAATTTTATCCATGCAGCAGCCGATAATACCTGTACAGCATGAAAACCGGCAAATTTGTTTCCCATCACGAATTATTCAATGGCGTTGAAAAACACACTTTAGCCAACGGCCTTACCGTACTGTTGAAGGAAGATCACCGCTATCCGGTAGCAGCACTGCAGCTCTGGATCAAAACCGGATCCATCAATGAAGAAAACCTGCTCGGCAGCGGAGTGTCCCATTATACGGAGCATTGTCTTTTTCTGGGAACCGGCAAGCGCCCGGAGGAAGGCCGAATTTCACGTGAACTGGAAAGCTACGGAGCTGCGGATTTAAATGCGCATACCAGTTTTGAGCATACCGCTTTTCATTTTACGGTTTCCGATAAATTTATTTCCGAAGGACTGGATATACTTTCCGATATGGTATTTCATTCCCGCTTTCCCGCAAGCGCCTGTGAACGGGAAAAAAACGTAATTTTATCGGAAATGGATATGAGTATAGACGACCCGGAAAGAATAATGAACGAAATTTTTTTCAGCGAAATTTATAATACTCATTATTACCGAATCCCGGTAATCGGGTTTCGTGATATTTTTTCCGGACTCAAGCATCAGGAATTAACGGCATATTATAAACAACACTATACTCCTGATCATACGGTACTGGCTGCGGTTGGCAACTTTACAACCGGCGCTTTGCTTGATCTGGCCGTAAAATATTTTGGCGGCCTGATGAGAAGCAGGGGAGCTGAAACCTGTATTCCCGGAGAACCGCAGCAGAAACTTTTTAAGAGCGCTGCCCACAACCTGAAAATCTTAAAACCGCGCGTCAGACTTGGCTGTAAAACCTGCTCGGCTTTGGATGACGATGTATTCGCCCTGGACGCGCTTTCCGTTATACTAACCGGAGGCAGAAATTCCCTGCTTTATAAAAAATATATATCAGCCGGTATGCTGACGGATCTGCACAGTTATTCCTGGACACCGGGATGCACCGGCTACTTTGAACTGGGTTTTACCTGCAGGGAAGAAAAACAGGCTGCCAGTTACAGTAAAACTATCAGAAACGATGTACAGTCCCTGGCCGGTAAAATTTCCGGCGGTATGCTGGAAGAAGCCAAACATAAAATTATTGCTGATTTTATTAATCATATTAACACTGTTTCGGGTATAGCCGGGAACATGGCAGCCGGAGAAATATTATGCGGCAGCCCCATTTATGACCGGTATTATCTTGATCAAATCAAGGGACTTAAAACTTCCGATGTGACCCGGGTGATAGAAAAATATTTCTCAGAAAGATATTTTACCGAACTGGTCTTTCTGCCTGAAAAAAAAGCTGCTGTCCTGCCGGCTTCCGCTTCGGCACTGCCGGAGAGAAAACATTCTAAAACCATGCTTGGAAAAAATATTCCCCTGCTGCTGCTCAGACATAACAATACTCCGGTGATCAATGCCGCTCTGGTTATGCAGGGGGGGCTTGAATATGAAAAAGAGCACCAGGGTCTTTTTAATCTTTTTTCCCGTATGCTGATGGAAGGAACCAGGCGTCACAGCAAGGAAGAGGTAAATGATTTAATTGAAAAACGCGGCGGAGATTTGAAGCCGTTTTCAGGGTACAACACATTCGGTTTAACCATGAATTTTATGGAAAACGCCCAGGAGTCTCTTTTTTCCCTGCTGACGGAAATTATTACCAAACCGGAATTTTCCGAAAAACGGCTGGCGATTCTGAAAACAAAAATTATCGAGGAAATTGATCTGCAGCAGGAAAACATCGGGTCCTTAAGCGAGCTGGAATTTAAAAAACATATTTTTCGCGGGCATCCCTATGCCGGCAATAAACGCGGCACCAAAGAATCAATTTCCGCCATAACTCCGCGGCTCTTAGCGGAAACCGCTGCACGTTTTCTGGTTTCCGGCAACAGTATACTTTCTGCTGCCGGTCCGGCCGGTATAGAAGTTATAAAAAACCGATTTACACTGGCAGCAGCTGATTTTTCCGTCCTGCCTTCCGCCGGACTGGAAAAACTTGAATACCGAAAAATGCTGACAGCGGAATGCGATAAAATCCAGACAGCTTACCGCCTGGGATTCCGTACTTGCCCGTTGGCGCATGAAGATGCCCGGTATCTTGATCTGCTTGACGCCTGTCTTTCCGGTATGGGAGGACCGCTGTTCAGGATACGGGAAAGCACAGGTAATTCCTATCATGTAGGCTGCTATAATCAGCTGCTGCGCGATACCGGAATATTTGTCATGTTTATTATTACCGGCGCTCATGCTGCCGAAAGCGATGAGTGGATACTTGAACAATTCCTTAATGCACTTTATAATATTAAAAAAGGCGGTCTGGAAAACAGTGATATCGAAAGAGCCCTTTGCCACCTGTTAGGGCAGAGAGATATCGAACTGCAGTCTCCGCTTAATACGGTAATGAATTGCGCTCTTTATGAGCTTTACGGCGCAGGCTATGAACGTTATTTTCATGAATATGCCTTTCCGTCTGCTATCAGTGTGGTACGCGACAAACTGGTGCAAACCGCCTGCCGTTATTTTCATGACGATAATTTTCTTTTCCTGAAATTGCATGGCAATAAAAAAAATAGTGACTCTGGGCAATCCGCTGCTGAGGCAGCGGTCAACGCCGGTTGAGGTTTTTGACGCCTCTCTGAAAGAACTCTGCCGCGACCTTATTGATACCATGTATTTTTACCGGGGGGTGGGCATTGCCGGTGTGCAGGTCGGCGAGCTTAAACGTATTTTTATTATTGAAATAGAAAAAATTACCGATGGGCCCATGATTTTTATCAATCCGGTAATTGAAAAATTTTCCCGCGATTTTTTCCGCATGCAGGAAGGCTGTCTTTCCCTGCCCGGTTTCCATTATGATACCCGCAGGCCGCGCAGCGTGGCTGTTTCTTTTTATGATACAGACGGCCAAAAACATGCGCTGTCGGCAGCCGATTATTTTGCCACAGCTATTCAGCATGAATACGATCATCTTGAGGGCCGTGTTTTTCTTGATACGCTTACAGTTTCCGAATTTAAAAAAGCCGGAAAAAAACTTGCGGAAGCCGGGATGGTATACGATCTTGATTTTCCTGCCAGAAAAAACAAACCGAAAAAGGAGAAAGCATGAAAGTTATTATTTCAGCATTGCTGGCTGTTGTTATCTGCGCCTGCACAGCCAAAATTCATAATCCGGAAGCCGAGCGCAAGGCAGCCATGAAAATACTCTCGCTCATTGCCCAGGAAATGCAGTTTAAAAAAATCGAAACCTACCCGGATCAGCTGGAAAATCTCAATTCCGCCGCTGCTGCCAAAAAATCATTATATAAATTTAGAATAGAAAAAGCCGATGCTTCCGGGTTTTTAGTTACTGCCCGGGCCGATATTGATCATGATCTATGGATTGACAGGCTTTATATTGACGAAACGGGAATCCCGGGTGTGCTTTCCTGCGATCTTTCCAACCGCAGCCTGGAGAATCCTGCTCCGCTAAAATAGCATCGCGCCTATTAAAGAGCCTCAGGATGCGGTATGTTGCATTATTGTCTCATGATCCGCGAGACGCCAGGAAATATCGGTTTTTTTTCTGAAAATTTCCGTAAACAAATCGCTTTTCTGCCTGGCTTTTTGGCATTCACTTTCCGCCGGTGAATTTGCATATATTGTCAGTTTTATCTTTTTTTCAATACTGACCTTTATGCCCAGAGCCCTATCGCCATGGGTACAATCAAGCCCGTCGGCTATACGCAGCAGGGACGCAAGCTGTCCTGTGATTTTTTTATCTGCACCGGTCATGCTTTGAAAGTGTTCATGTTTTTTTTTGGGAAACGCGCGCCTGTGATAACGTGCGATATTTCCTATTAACAGGCGCTGGCGTCTGTCGGCGATTAAAATATCTGAAGTTAAAATAATCTGCAGGGAATTTTTATGATGATCTTCGTAGGATATGGAGTAGCCGATATCATGCAGCAGGGAGGCGCACTTTAAAAAAAAACGCTCGGCCGGCCCAAGTTGGTGCAGGCTTTGCATACGGTCAAACAGCAGCAGACTGCTGCGCATTACCCGCCGGGCATGATTCTCGTCATCTCCGCAAATACGGGAAAGTCTGAGAACGGAAGTAAAGAGACTCTGAAAAGCCGGAGGGGTATTTTCAGGCATGATTTTGTTCCCCGTTATTTTGACAATAATCTTGATCTGCTGCCCGGGAATTTTCCAGCAGTATTTTCTGCAGATTCTTCCAGACATGCCGGCGGTTTATTTTCCGGTGCAGGGTTAAAAATTCCTGATAATGCAGTTTTTCAGCCCTGCGGCGGTTATCGGTTAACAGATTAATACTATGCTTCACAGAAGAAAAACCGCGCAGATTTCCGCAGTATAGCCGTGTTAATTCTTCCTCGCTTTTTTCGATGCGCGGTAGATTTTTAAGCCAGACTTCCGCATCCTGAATTTTTCCGAGCAGAGACTGTAAATTTTTTGCCATTTTTATAAAATCAGCCAGGCGCTTTGCAAACAGGCTTTCGAATATTTCCATTTCATAGCGCAGATTTTTAAAAGCAATGCGCATTTTATGAAGACCGGAAAATTCTTCCGGATGATCAGCGCATGCCGAAAGAGCCAGGACGTTTTCCATGCAGATGTTTATTCTGCGTGCAGCAAGTTCATTAAGGGTAACACCTGTGCAGTTTTCCCGTTCCATGAGGATTTGATTACCGGGTATCTGTAATTCGTTTTCCAGCGCCCGGATTGCCGATTTGATTTTTTCAGATTCAAGGAGCCTGATTATTTTTTTCTGTATATTACAGCGCTCCTGGCCGAGACGCAGGCGGATACGGCGAAGCCCGCGGCGGAAAATAATATTTTCCGGCGGCAATGTTCTTATAAAATCATCAAGAAAAACCGTTTGAACGTCGATATCCCGTGCGCGGCTGAGTTTTCCGGCTATGCGCTTTACTGCTTTCCTCCATACAGGGAATTCCTGCCGGGGAAATAACTCTTTAAAAGCCGCCAGACTGCGGCGCAGACGGCGTGAAGCTACACGCATGCGGTGTACGCATTCTATGTCATCTTCAGAAATCACCCCGCCGGTTTCTGCTGTCAGAGCGGAAAGATGTTTAAAAATTATTCCGGTGCCGAAAATCCGGCATGAAATTTCCATGAACAGTATTATACCGTATAAATAAAAATTTTTAGTTTCCAGGATAGGAATTTTGTTTACCGTAACCGGCTTTAATTCGTGTTTTTAGAATATGACTGTTGGGGTAAATTAATGAATAATCCGAAACCGCCGATTATACAGATGAAAAAATAATAAAACTATTATAGGCAGCAATACCCTGCAGTAAAACACGGATGATTTCGGGAGAGTATTTTTTCTCAAACACATTACAGAGGAGGCATCTATGACTATGAAAATAAAATTTAACCACGAAGGACACGAAACTCACGAAGACGCACAGGCATTCAAATCAGGCGACAGGAGGTCGCCCTTCGTGAACTTCGTGTCCTTCAGAACAGGACGTTTGGGTGGTTAAATTCTATTTTCTAGGGAAGCGTCATGTTCTACATGGACAGCCGAAAAAAAAATATGATTCTCGCAGAGAGCGCAGAGTTCGCAGAGATCAAACTCAAGGCTGATCCAACTCTCCGCGAGCTCAGCGGCCTCTGCGTGAAACCCTTTGAAATTGCATTTTAAGAGAATTTATCGTTTTAAGACGGTATTTTCCAGGGAGTCGTCATGTTCAGCTT
>DNNS01000359.1 GCA_003497555.1 Spirochaetia bacterium | reverse complement strand
GAGGGGCTGAATTTTTCAATAAAAAATTATCAGCAAATGAACGCAAAAAACCAATTCTCGAGGTAAATCCTGATTATGGTTTTATTTTAACCGCTGAATTAAACCATGACATTGTGCTATTCAGCAGAATCGATTCTAAACTGAATGTCCAGATTATAAAAAAAGAGATAATCAGTGTTCAATCGGAAAATAACAGTTTTATAAAATATTTCTCTACAACATTTGATCAGTTAATAGCTAAGTGCCAAAGTTTAGAAGTCAAATCCCGTCTGCTCGGCATAGGGATTTCTGTGCCGGGCCGGGTGCATCATTTACTTAAAAACGGAAACTATATCAGCAGTTTTTTAAAAAATCAGGCCAATGAAATAGTTCTATATTTCAAGAAAAAGTATAACCTGCCGGTAATTATTGAAAATCTTGCGAATGCCCGCGCAATAGGTGAACAATTTAGCGGCGAAGCCTCACAAATGAAGAACATTATTTGGCTTAATATAGGCCATGGCGCCGGAGCGGGTATAATTATTAACGGGGAACTGTATCAAGGAAGCTACGGTCGCGTCGGGGAAATAGGACACATAATAGTCGATCCCGAAGGGAAATACTGTAGTTGTGGAAATCAAGGATGCCTGGAAGCGTATATCGGACGCCAGGCAATAATAAAATATCTGGATAATCTAAAGCCGGAAAATATAGATTCTCCGGTTTTTTTAGATTCTCTCTATGGCGAACCTGCAACAGTTTTTTCTTTATGCCGCAAGTATTTTCTATCGGAAGAAAAAATCATGCTCTGTCTGATCGAAACCATTATCGATAAACTGGCCAGGGTACTGGCCATACTTGTGAATACACTGGCGCCGGAAACAATTTTTATCGGCGGAGAGATAACTGTCTTGGGGGGTAAATTTATTCAGGCTGTCAAGGAGGCTGTAAAAAAATATGTTTTACGCTCAAATATTGAATTTCTGGATATTCGATATTCCTCGATTAGCGAAACGGCCGGGGCAGCTGGACTTGCCTCACTGGTGTTAAAAGAAGATATTTTCAGAAAATTTAACAGGAAAATAAAATGAAAGCAATCCGTATTACTATCATATTTTACATGATTAGCGCTGCCTGGTATCCGCTTTATTCAGAGACAAACCTTATTAAAAATGGCAGTTTTGAAACAGGTAAAAATGGTCAAGCGGACGGCTGGAAATCCGTAACCGAAATAAACGGAGTCGCCAGGGGAATAATTGAGCTGAGCGATAAAGGGTTCTTCAAAGAAGGAAAATTTTCTTTGCACATGCAATCTGTCAATACGAGCCCTGGAAAAGATCGTATTTCAATCTCCTGCTCCAGATATCTTTCCGCTTCCCCGGATACCTATCTGCCGGGAAAACCTTTTGTTCTCGAGTTTTACGCCAAGTCACCTGTCTTGAATCAAACTATCTCATTATCATATTATACCCCCAGCAGGTGGCAACCGCATTGGCGGAAATCCAAGGAATTCACACTTTCCGATCAGTGGCAGAAATACGCCATGTCAGTGATTATACCGGACGCTGCTTTCTGGCAGGATCGGGTTTTGACTTTTTTCATATACCTGGGTTACGGAGAAATTTTTCTTGATAATGTTTCTGCCCGGATGGAACAGGAATACGGAAACACTGACAGCACGCCGCAAGATAAGTCGTTAATCCCCGGCAGTGACGAAGAGTACCATGCCTTATTGGGGAAAAATTTGATTCTAAACAGCGGCGCGGAACGGGGCTGGTATCAGGTATTTTGCCAACCGGCAAATTTCGGTTCTGCATACGAACAATTTTCCAATACAGGACTTGTGCTTGAACCAAATGGCTATCAGGGAGGCGCCTGTTTTTCCTTTTATGGCACTGAAAAACCAATCGACAATAATAATCTCCAGCTGTCCCCGATTTTTTTAAAAGCGAATAAAAAATACTTTTTATCGGGGTATGCCCGTTCTGACCGGGATAATGCGGAAATGATCATATCTTTTATCCAGCAATCAGGTACGGCATATATTAAAAAAGTCAAACTGGCAACCGCCTGGCGGCGGTATGATATGCTGATCGATAACTGTGGAAGTAAAACGCAGTCAGACAGCCAGGTTAAATGCCATCGCGATATGGGCAGCGGCCCTGAAACTGAAGGCGCCTATCTGGCAATACCCAAATTTACAGGAATCACCCCTGGCGCCCGATATTTCCTTGATAATATCGTCGGCGGATATGGCTTGGCCGTACCTGAATTTAAAAAAGAAAAAATTTTGATCCGAGATCGATTAGCAAGCGACAGGTCGCAATTTATACCTGGCGAAAAAATAACAATACCGCTGGAATTCGAAAATCCAGGCGCTGAGATGGCAGAAATACTGATGCGGTATTCAATCACTGATTTTTTCGGCAACGAACTTGCTGCCGCAGACATACCGATCACAGCCGTACCGGCCGGAAAAACCGCACAATACATTCTTGCAACCGCGGTTCAGAAATGGGGAGTATTCAATCTCACGATAACTGTAAAAACAAGTAACGATCTTATTCGGCATGTTATTCGGTTGAATACGCTTACCCGCCCCAAGAAACTGATGCCAGAGATATGTATTGATCTGCAATTGCCGTTTGGTACCATGAAAATTCTTGATATTACACAATACTGCAGAAAGCTGCTCCGTGATTATGTTTCTGCTTTCGGCGCAGGTATGGTACGTTTATGGCTGAGAGATTCCCGGGAAAACGAAAATGGATATGATCAGGCAGATCGCGAAGCGATCATAGCTCTGCAGGAAGCGCACGCCCTCGGCATTAAAAATTACTATTGCTGGTCAAATCCGCGTAATCACTGGGATAAGGAATTTTTTGACGATATAAACAATCGACATCTGGTTCCGGCTGATCTCACGGAATATACCAATATGCTTACCCGGCGCTACCAAAAATATAACGGCCTGATAGATTATTTTGAACTGCTCAATGAACCGAACATTTGGGTCGGCAAGGCGAAAAAACCGTTTCCGCAGGGCTATCAGGAAATTAATCCGGAATATTATGCGGCTTTAGCAAAAACTACTTACAAGGTACTAAAAAAAATAAATCCGGAGCTGCCTATTATAGGGCCGACTACAGCCGGTCTCGACCTGGGGTTTATCGAGGATGTTCTTCGGCAGGGCACAGCGAAATATCTGAACGGCATATCTTATCACGGTTATCCTCATCTGAAGCGCGGCAATTATACCGGGGATGCTGAAAACCTTAAAACTATATTACAGAGAAATAATGGAGAACATCTACTCACTAACATTTTTCAATCTGAAGCCGGTATCCAGGCCGAGACAATCACCCGGGAATGGGAAATTTCCCGATTACAGATTTCTATGGCATGCAAAATTCCTCAGATGATTTTACTCGGTCTTGGAGAGCAGCAAAAAAGTTACAATATATTCCGCATCTCCCCTTTACAGACCATGGGCATTGAACATGCGCTGCTGTTAATCGGAGGGCCTCAGACCAAAAATGATTATCTGGCCGCACCGGTACTCTTCAGTTTGCGCGCATTGAATGAGCGCCTGGCGGGCACCGTGTTCAACAGAAAAATAGTAATCAATCCCGATATCCACTGCCTTATTTTCAATGATGAAACCGCTTCCAAGACCATCTGTACGCTTTGGATGGATGATGCCATTACCGGCACGATCAGTATGGAATTACCGGAAAGCAATGGTCTCATACTCTATGATCTTATGGGGAATCTCCGGCCACTATCTAATCGTACGATTTTTCTTGATCATGTGCCGGTATATATTGAGACCAAATATCCTCCGCAAATACTTGAGTAAAAAATTGAAACTGCAGAACTAAGAGGTATTGGAAATCCGTATTCGCTCAATATCAGCGTTGTATCACAAAATGAAGTCCAGGCGCTGATTAGAAGCAAGTCCCGCGATAGTGTATCCGGCACAATCACAGCTGAAGCAATTAAGCCGGCAGCGGCAATGATTCCCTCATCCATATCATTCAACGGATTAAAATTAGGAAATGAAAAAATGCTTAAATTTAAAACAGTCAGTCCGATCGATATGACAGGACAGAAGATCGTCTTCAAAGCGCTGTTTACGGAGAATGAGAATTTTCTCATTCAGGAATCGGAATTAAAGGCAATCCTCACCCATTATATCAAAAAAGGAAGCATCAGAATTGACGCAGCGTTCAGCGACTGGCAGACTATCGATTCATATTGCCTGGACATTCATAATACCAATTCCCGCGGGTATACAGGGCCGGCGTTCGATTGGAACAAATTTATTGTGAAATTCAAATGTGCATGGGACGAAAGCAGGCTTTATTTCTCAGTAATTGTTAAAGATGATATACATTTTAATGCAGCCTCCAAAGATGATCTCATCTGGCAAGGAGATTCTATACAGCTTGCTTTCGATACGCTGAATACGGGTACAATCGGATGGGATGCAGACGATAATCAGCATGGCTTCGCACTCGTAAACGGTAAACCGGTTTCTTACTGCTGGAAGGCGACCAGCTCCAAATTTGACGCGATTCCCGGGAAAGAAAAAGGTCCGGCGCCAGATATCGAACTTGCCATAAGCAGGAATGAAACTGAAAAGCTAACGCTGTATGAATTCGCCTATCCATTTGCGCGATACTCTCCGTTTCGCCTTCAGGAAGGGAGCATTATGCGGATCTGCCTCGTTGTTAATAATAATAATGGCGATGGCAGAATCGGTTGGCTGGAAACATCGAAGGGTCTTGGCGGTAATCCCGGGCCGGCTGATTTTATAAAATTTATTCTTGTAAAATGAGATAGTGGAAGGTAACACCGACCATAAGCGCAGGCAGCTAAGGAGTGCATCATGAATATACTGGTCATAGGAGCCCATCCCGATGACTGCGAGGTAAATACTGCCGGCTTGTGTTTAAAGTTAAAAGAAAAAGGGCATCGGATTAAATACCTTTGTGCAACCAACGGATGTACCGGTCATTATGAAATGGGCGGGGGGGCGCTTGTGAGAAGGCGGGAATCGGAATTTCGTGAAGCATGCGCGATAGCAGGATTTGAGTGCGAAATGCTGGACATCCCGAATAACGAAATTGAACCGAATATCTTCTACCGAAAATTGTTCGTGCAGGCAATACGTTTATTTGAAACAGACGTGATCATAACCTGTCGTCCAAACGATTACCACGCAGATCATCGCTATACAAGTATACTAGTGCTCGATTGTATTACCAGTATCCGTATTCCCAATGTCTGTCCACTTACGCCACACCTGCGGCGAAACCCCGTGCTGATCTATCATTGGGACAAGTTTCAAAATCCCTCATTTGCACCGGATATCGCGATCGGGATCGATGACAAGATGGATATGAAATTCGACATGCTTCATTGCCACAAATCTCAGATGTATGAGTGGTTGCCCTGGGAAGCTGAGATCGGGCATCAGGTACCAAGGGAAGATCATGAAAGGAGAAAATGGCTCCCAACCTGGCGAAATGCGAAAGAGAGGGATATCGCGAATCTTAGTCGGGAACTGCTCGTGCGCCGCTATGGCCCTGGACAGGGCAGAAAAATAACATCTGCCGAGGCTTTTCAATTTACCGAATATTCCAGGCAGTTAACAGACCATGAACAAGACGAGCTCTTTGGTAGCATATAACGGGCCGGCTTATCGCTTGATCTCATACACCCCGACCTTATTTTGGACGCCATCACTGCGCGTGAAAGATGAACAACCAAGACTATTTAAAATAACATGAAACACAGGAGGAGTGTATGTGCCTTAGGAACAAAAATCTTTTTTGGATACGCTATTGTCATACAGCAGCGGTTGTAATCGTGACCGCAGTAGTAACACTGTCAATGGCGTTTAGCGCTCAGATTACCATTTCCCAAAAAGGCAAGTCTGATTGTCAGATAGATTTTCAGTGGCCAGATCATGAACACATAGGATTTATTTACAACCGGCAAGGCAAAGGAGGGATCGGCCTTTCTCATGATGGTGCGGTTTGCGGAGTTACCGGCGGTATTGCCATCTCAGCTAAAGAGCTAAAGGGATTTCTGCACTCATTTTACCCTGCAGATCATAAACCAGGCAGCGCGGCAACGGCCCAAATTATCGCTGATGGCAGGATGATTTTCTCTGCTTCCGGTTCGGAGCCTTCCTGCTGGTCAGGATTGCTGACTAAACCCGGAGCGGAAGGCAAAGCTAAATCCGTACAAATCATTACATCGGGAATTTTCAGCACAATCAATGCGGAATGGCGGGTAGAACTGCGCATTGATGCCGATACGCCGCGAATGATATTTTCACGTATTTTTTTGAAATTTCCCCAGCCGGTCCATATCACTAAATTATACCATCAACTTTTACGTGCGAATGAACACATGATGAATGGACAACTGACTATGCTTTCGCTTACGAACGGGATTATTTGCCGGCAGCCGGGTATTACCAGTGAAGAGCTTCCTAAAAACACCATGAATGACGGACTTTTTTATATTATAAACAACAGCAAGTACGCCGGGTTCCTTGCGGATCGGGTTGATTGCGATTATTTCCTTATGTATCAAAAATTACCGGATTATTACGCTTCATATAAGACACTATTCGATACCAGAGAAATAAAGCCGGGAACATGTATTGTAAGCAGCGGTATAACCTGTTGGGGAGAGTCAGTTAACGAAGCGGAAAAACTCCTGGAATGGAGTTCTCTCTTGCGCCGGCAAAATAATATATTCGCTGCGTCGATGAGTGATTCCGATCAGGCACGGATTAACTTTATTAAAATGCTCTATGATCCCAGGGAGCTTACCACTCCGCCGGAAGCGGGAGCAGTATCCTCGCTGACTGCGCTATCCGCTGAAGGTTCTGCACAAAGCCCGGGCATACCCCAAAATGCCGAAAAGCCGGTAAGTAACAGGTTTTTCGAATCCGGATTTGAAGGGAACGAGAAATGGGAACTTAACACACCCGAACTCATTATTTGCAACAGCCGGGCAGCAAGCGGCAACAGAGCGCTGCTATTTAACCTGACTCAAGCCGGCAATACGCACCGTTGTGCATATTCGCCAATTTTAATCATCAATCCCGCACAGTTATTTCATGCGGAAATGAAAGTTTTCTGTGAAAATGCACAATCTGGAAATATCGGCCTGTTTATAACCACCTATACCGATTCCAACGGTAAAACAGGAAAGAAAATTACAAAACTTGCCGACGCGTCAAATAAGATTCAAAATTGGGAAACTTTATCTGCTGATTTTACAATCCCTGGCGGTGTGGCTGCCATGCAGATCCTGATCTGGTCGCAAAAAAATACTATCGGAAAATATTATATTGATGATATTTCAGTTATAAAAAAATGAAATTAAATAAGTTAAATATTACCGCGAACATACAGAGGGGAAAAAAGTTGACTGTAAAATTCCGGTAAAAATACTTCAAAGAAAATCATAATAACAATATTGTCTGCTATTATTATAAACTTTTTAGTTCTTTAAAAACTGTTAAAAACAGGCCATATACGTTTTTTTATAGAAATATTTCGTTTTTGTATTATAATTACGTTAGTTACAAGGATTCATTTATGAAAAAATCAATAAAAATTCTATCTACCGTAATTTTTATTTTAACAATCATGTTAACCGCGGCGGATGCGGCTGACAATACCGCAAATTCTATTTTCAACTATACTTCATGGGAAGAAAGCACCTGGCAGACAAAACTTATGCTCTGCCAGGACAAATTAACAGCTTCCAATTTTTATGACAGCGGTACAGATTTTTTCAAAGATGAATTCGGCAAGTCCTGTGTTTTTATCGGGGACTTACTTTCCGAGTGGGGCTTCGCTTCCGAAGCGTATGAAATAAAAGATAAGGCATTGGTTTTTAAGAGCGGCAAAAAAGGATTTTCTTTCGGTTTCGGGAATTCTCCTGAGAAAAATTACGAACCTGATGTGCGTTTTGGAGCCGGCTGGAGAAGACGCTTGCAGGATATTTTCAGGCTTTCCATGACTATTGAACAAAATGTAATCGAAAGCCAATGGCGTTTCCAGATTATGGGTCCCGGCAATAAATACATTCTAAAAAAAGAATTTTCTATTAAAGGAAAAGACCTGCAGAATTTTATCTGCGATTTGGGTTTGGTACGGGAACTTTACAGCGGCCCAACCGGCGGTATCAGATTTACCTGTCTTACTCCGGAAGCTGAAATTAAAATTAAAAGCATGGAAATTGCCCCGTATTCGGCAGATGTTTTTTTCCGGCGTATTATTAATCTTCCCTGGAAACCGGTAATGGCCAAAGCAACTTTTGACGCTCCCGAAGACTATGATATTTTCTTTAATGGGAAAAAGGCAGCTGAAGGCGACCTGCATTATTTCCCGGGAACGGTTCGTACTATTGATCTACTGCCCTATCTGAAAAAAGGCGAAAATATTATTGCCATTAGAAAAAACTTTTTTTCCTGGCTGCGCAACACTCCTGAAATTCTTTTTGAAGGCTTTGCTGCAGACCGGGATGGAGAAATAATCAGAATCCTTGGCAGCAGCGAATGGAAATCATCTTTACAGGCAGATAAAGGCTGGCAGGAATTCAGCTTTGACGATCAACACTGGAAACCGGCGCTGGAAAAAAAAACTATCGGCATCTCCTTTATAACAGCAGACAAGTCATGGGATGATAAGCAGGAATATTTTACCGGCGTTAATCCGGCTCACATGGGCCTGCTGGATGCAGCGCCGGCCGGCAGAAAACATCCGGTGTTCGGCTGCACTGATCAGGTAATTGATTTTATTTTAAAGACGCCGACCGGAATCGAGGGTAAAATGCTCCCTTCATTAAAAATAGTCAAAACAGAAAGCGGCGCAGAAGTGGAAAAGACAAGCAGCGCATCTGTAAAAAATTCCGGTGATCTGACCGAACGTACCTTTTCAGTAAAAACCAGGGAACCGGGCGCCTATAGGCTGATCTGGTATCTTGCCGACACGCAAGGCAAAATTTCAGAAATCCGAAAAGACGAATTAATTATTGCCGGACCGGTAAAACAGGATTATTTTGACTCTATAAATTTTGAAAACGAACTTTCCGGCCGGCTGGAAGCAATTATTAAAATAGACTGTGCGGCCGAAGCGTCTGCAGAAAATTTTCTTGATCATACCGGTATGTATGCTAAACCGCCTGCTTCCGGTACCGGCAAAAGTGTTGAGAAAAACGGCCTGAAATACCGGGAGACTGGGCCTGGTTTATGGTCATATTTTGCCTATAAAATAGATAAAACACTTGAGATCGGAGCGCCTTATTTAATAGAAATTGTTGTTCCTGATGACGCCGATAGACAGGTGCAGTCGGGCGTAGTAGAAATTTTCCCGGTACGCATGCGGAATAATTCGCCTGGTGTTGCCGTTTGGTCAAGCACCGGATCCTGCTATACCGGAGGAAAATATCCGCTCAGCGGGAAAATGAAAAAATTCCGATATGTTTATTTTCCGGCAAGCAAAACTGCCGCAGTTATTGTTATAAGCGGCTATACCGGGTTACCGGCTGCTGCCGCTGAAATTAATATCTTTAAAGTCAGGGGCGGTCTGCCGGCGCTTAAAATCCCGCCCACAGACCGTATGTTTGGCGATTTTAATGAAAGAATAACCGTTATGACCGCCACCACTGGTAAATGCGAAAATGCATTAATGGATACAGGACATTGCCGCAATGGAAATGTCCTGGGTTGGTACTACTGGTATAAGGCAATTGAACGAAAGATTACCTTGCTCCGTTTTCAGGGCTATAACCTGACTTCCGAGGGCGTATTTATGTACAATAACGGCGATTATCCCTCATTACGCAACAATGTCAATATTGCCAATCAGGATTTGGATCCGGCTTACCTGGCGATAAAAATGTATAATCATAACAATATTAACTGCATGCTTGGTGTTGAATATTGCAGTTCGCCAGCTTATACAAGTTCTGAAAAACAAAAAATCAGTGATAGAAAAATGACAGCCGGCGAAGAAACCAGCAGAGCTGTGGATAAATTCGGCCGTCAGGTTGATCAGCCGCACGGGCGCGAGGGCAATTTTCTTCATCCGCAGGCTGCTTCGGTTTTTTATGATACGATCAGCGAAATATACGATTTTTATAAAAATGCCGGAACAGTCTCCGGTCTTTGCATGATCGTCGGTAAATATTATTTTCCGGGTTTTTTACCTACCATCCGCAATAAAGATCATGAAGATACCGAGCTTCTGGGCATTGGTTATGATGATTTTACGGTCAGTCTTTTTGAAAAAGAGAGCGGAATAACACTCGGAATCGCAAAGACGGACAAAAACCGTTTCAGCAGGAGATTCGAACTTCTCTGCGGAAAATATAGAACCCAGTGGCTCAACTGGCGTGCGGCAAAAATCAAAGAATCCTTCGATAAAATTTCCGGCATTATAACTGCTGAGGGCAATAAGTGGAAACTCTATGCAGTACCGTATTTTCATGTGGACGAAGAAAATCCTTTTATGAATATGGGCAGTTCAAAAGAAGCACGCGGTACTTTTGTTGAGGATATTCTGCTAAAGGCCGGATATCCACCTGCTCTTTATACAGATCGGAATATAAATCTTTCCGTACGTATGCTGCGCCGTTATAAATTTAATCCTGCTGATGACAGTACTCATATCGAAGGCTGGAATGAAAACTCGGTGAAACTTATACCAAAATCCGGCTCTCTTTTCTTTTTCGATAAAGGCCTGCCGGGCTTTTTTGACGAAATTGATTGTCCGGCACAGACAGCAAATAACTGGATGTGGAAGGGAACAACCCGCGGAGTTTTTGTGTCCGGGGGCATTGCCGACAGCTGGATGGAACCGTTTACCAAAGCGGTTTCTGAATATATTCCCCAAATAATTTTTTATTCGCTCCTGGACTGTAACATGGACACCAGAGCCGGAGAAGAAGCCAGACTTTTTTTAAAAACATTTTATGAGACGCCGCAAATAAATTTTACAGCTATTAACGCTGCTGGAATTATTGCTCAAAAAGGTGAAAAAGACGGAACGTTATTTATACGTCTGGTCAACAGTGTTCCTTATTCTTCCGGAGGATCGGTTTCTGCAGAGGGAGAAATAACGGATCTGACCAGCGAAAAAATCTTTAAAAATAAAGCAGAAATCAGGCTTAAGCCTTATGAAATCAGATTATGCAAAATCAAAAATGCAGCCGGCAGTATTAACTGCAGCTTCCGCCTGGATCCGAAAATTGAAAATGATTTTTTTTCAAAAGCACAAATACTGATGAGCGACAAGTTTTTTACTCTTAATCTTCCTCCGGAAATTCTTAAATCCATGAAAAAACATCTTGATGAAAAAAATGCTTTTTCACTGATAAATATCATGGAAGAATTTGAAATAAAAAAAGCCGTTATTACCATAAAACAAAAAGAACAGGCAGCCGTCAACCAGAAAAAATTTGAAGAAGAAATAAAAAACGGCTCTGTAAGAATAAATTGCGGAGGGCAGGAAGAATTTTTTTCTGCCGACGGCAAGCGCTGGCTGCCTGACCAGATAAATGCTTCCCCCTCGTATTATGGATGTAAAGGCGCCTCTTTTGTTGACCGCGGTGAAAAACTTAAAATCAAAAATTCTGCTGTACAACGGGTATATCAGACAGAGGCGTACGGAAATAATATGTCATACCAATTTCCATTATCCAATGGGAAATACAATCTAACTTTTCATTTTGCTGAAACCTCCAGTAATGTTAAAGATCCCGGAGGCAGGCAATTTACTATAAAAGCCGGGAACCTTTCGCCTTCAGCATTAATTGACCCTCTCGCGGCAGCAGGCGGCTGGGGCAGCGCTTATATTATGAAAATAGACGGCGTAATGGTTACTGACGGTATCTTAAAAATATCATTTTCTTCATCAGCGGAGATTAACGGTATGGAGATTGAATTGCAAAAATAAAAAGCAGAGACCGGCATCTTTACCCGGAGAGCTGCCTGTAAAAATAAAATTTAACCACGAAAGACACAAATCTCACGAACACGCACTCAAATCAGGCGACAGGAGGTCGCCCCTCGAGTTATTCGTGCTCTTCAGAACAGAATGTTCGGGTGGTTAAATTTATATTTTCCATGGAGTCGTCATGTCAACAACGATACCCAGAACTATGAAAATATATACTCTGCAACGAACACCATTAAACCACCGCCCTCTTAGAGGGCAATGG
>DNNS01000470.1 GCA_003497555.1 Spirochaetia bacterium | reverse complement strand
CTGATATTTTTAGAATTTATAATCAGCACACCTGAGATTGCCAACATAAAAATAAAGTAGTATAATATATATAATATGAAAAACTTCATCCCGGCGATTATCTTTTTTTCCTGTTTATATCTATGCGCACAAAAAGTCCCGGCTGTTTATTTATTTGATACCTTTCCTGAAGCCATGGCTATGGGGCCGGCTGTTCCCTTCATGTTTAACAGCAGCAGTGTTCTGCGTTTTAACGGTTCGGCGCTATCATTTATAGATGAAAATGATTTTTCCCTTGCTTATAAATTTACTCCTGATCCCAGGGATTTTTCCGCGGGTCTTTCTTTCAGCCGCAGCCTTACTGCTTCCCTGACAGCTGCCGGGCTTTTTTCTTACCGCTCGGCCCAGCACGGTTCAGGCCTTTACCGTCCCGGAGATTATGATTCCATTGAAGGTTATGAAACCTTTCTTCTCTCGCCCCAGGCCAGTTATCGCATCAATAAAATAATGTCTGCCGGTGTTGATACCGAACTGCTATTCCGCAACCTGGAAACAGGAAACCGTTATTTTTTTAATTTCGGATTTTCCGCTTCCTGGCACTATAAAATATTCAGCGCAGGAATTGCCCTGAAAAATATTTTATCGCTTTTTGCCGAATGGGATGCGCCCTATATTATGGCTTCAAGCTGCGCATTTGATCTTTTCCGCAGGCATCTTGCCGTGTCTTTCGGTTTTTTCTGGAGGGAAAATGACAATGTATTTGCCGCCGGAGCCGGAATAACTGCCCGAATTGCAAAAACCGCTGAAATTTACACGGGTTATAACAACCGTAGTTTAAGCCTGGGTTGTACGTTAAAATACAAGGTATTACGCCTGACTTATGCGGCTGCCAGCCCGGTGCAGAACGGAATTTTTTCGGGTAATACCGGAAATCTTGAATATTATGCCGGTATAAATATTTTTTATCAAACCAGCATGATAAATCCGGCCAGGGCGGAAGCCCAGATGGGCAGTATCGGCAGGCTGATGCAGAAAGCCCAGACCGAACTGGAAGGCGGAAATTATTCCGCAGCTATTGATCTTTATCAATCGATTTTAAAAATTGATCGGAATCATCTGGAAGCCAGGGATAAACTTCAGGAAGCCAAAAAAAACCTGCAGCGCCATAAAATGGATTTGATGGCAAAAGGCGAGGAGCATTACCGGAAAAAAGAATATCTTGAAGCTGCCGCGGCCTTTCGTGAAGTACTGCGGTATGATCCTGCAAATGCCCAGGTGCGCAATTATCTCAAACTGATAGAAATGGCCAGCGCCGAGCAAATTTCCCAGCATTATCTGTATGCCGAACTTCATTTTAAAAAAGAAGAATATACCAATGCGCTTTCCGAAATAAATTCAGCGCTGCTTTTTCAGCCGGATAACGGCAAGTTTTTAAAATTCAGGGATAAATCGGAAGCTGCCCTTCTGGAGCAGCAGAAAAAAAATGAAATTATTGCTCTGGGCATGGACCTTATAGAAAAAGGTAAAAAAGAACTCGCCGGAAATAATTTTGATCAGGCCATTATTCTATTCCAGAATTCCATGCAGTATCTTGCCGATAAAACCATTGCCGCCGGGCATATTTCACAGGCAGAAGAGATGAAAAAAAACTTTATTCTCTACAGCCAGGCTGATATTTTTTTTCAAAAAGGCCGCAGTGAATTTATATCCGGAAATTTCGCCTCTGCCGAAGAACTGTACCGCAAGGCGCTGGGCGTTTATTCCGGCCACCGGGAAGCTGCCGATGCTCTGCTCAATATAGAGACAGCCAAAAAAAATGCCATTGCCGAAGGCATACGCCGCGGCCGCGAAGCCTACGACCGGGATAATTTTCAGGCAGCCGAAAAAGAATGGAAAACAGTACTCGGTATGGACAATCAGAACGTACAGGCCCGGCTGTATTTAGCCGAGCTTTACCGCAGCCGTAATTCCCGTTTTAATGCCTGTATGCGCATGGGAAGCGATTTTTTTTCCAACCGTCAGTATGCTCCGGCTTACGAACAATTCAGCAAGGCGCTGCTGGTTATTCCCGAAAGTCAGACTGCCAGGGCGGCTCTTGCCAAAACCGATATTGCGGTTAACCGAGAATATGAAATTCAGAAAGAAAACGGAGATCGCCTGTTAGCCGGCCGCAAATACAAAGACGCCATGACCTGTTATTCCGCCATGCTGGAACTAAAACCCGGCGATGCGTATGCGGAAGAAAAAATTTCTCTGCTTAAAACCAGGGTTAAACTGCGTGAGGAATTCAGCAAGGCCGAAACTCTTTTTATGAACCGCGATTTTGGAAAGGCTCTGGAAATTTTAGAACGCATCGCGGAAGCTGAACCTGCTTTTACCCAGGCTGCGCAGCTTCTCGTCTTGTGCCGGGCTGAAGCAGAAAAAACTCAGCAGCAGGATAAATTAATCGGCATGTTCGAGACCGGAGTAAATCATTTTAAGCGTAAAAAATATGCCGAAGCGGTAAATATCTGGAATGAGCTGCTGAAAACCGATCCGGAAAATGAACTGGTAAAAGATTATATAAAAATCGCAGGGGAGCGCGAGCTTGAGATGTCGGATCTGGACAGCCGCGAAGCCCAGGCTGCCATGGAACGGAAGGATTGGAAAAGTGCGCGCGCCTTGCTGGAAACAGTATTAGCTGCCGCTCCGCAGAACGAGCAAGCCAGAAGCCGCCTGACAGAAGTCAATCTGCAGATCGAAAAGCATACTGCCGATCTGGAAAACTCGGCGCGCAGCCTGATGGCTTCCGGACAGTATGCCAAAGCGGAAAAAACCTGGCAGGATATTCTTGCTTTTAACACCAATAACTCCCGCATACTTGATTTTAGACTTAATGCCCAGTTTGCAGCCGAAAGCCTGGAAGCCGCTAAAAACGCGGAAAAAAACGGGAAACTCGCCGATGCTTTTGGTTACTACCGGGACCTTTTATCCGCCCATCCTGAGAGCGCCGAGGCCATGAAAAAAATTTCATCCATATCCCAGTCCATGAAAAAAAATAAAAGTCAGAGTATCAGCGAGGGCGACGAATACTACAGACAGGGCGATTATGATCGGGCAATTATACGCTGGGAAATGGCTGCACAAAGTACGGCCGGCCAGGAAAAAACCGAGATTGAAAAAAAGATGTCTGAAGCCCGCAGCCGCCGGAAAAAGTTATCTGCCGATTATGAACAACAGGCCAAAAAAGCCGCAGCTGCCGGCGATTACCAGTCTGCAGTCAACTGGTACGCCAGACTGGTAAAAATAGAACCCCTGAATCAGCCGGCCCGGGAAGGACTGGAACAGGCCCGTTATAAAATTCAGGCCCAGGCTGCAAACGCAGAAAAAAACCGTAATGCAGAAATTATTGCCCTTTTTTCCAGAGGCATTGAACACTACAAGGCTGGAGAATTGGAAAAAGCCATTGTGTCCTGGGAAAAAGTTTTACAGCTTGATCCGG
>DNNS01000153.1 GCA_003497555.1 Spirochaetia bacterium | reverse complement strand
GTATATCTTATGATCTTGTATTTATACGCTAAATCATCTATAATGTATCAGCGAGGTATTGCTTATGGAAATAATTGCCGATTCCCTCAAAGCTTACTGGTTTTTAATTGCTGTTGCCCTGCTGGCGCTGATAATCACCGGTTTTATTGTAAAAAAAATTTTAAAAATTCTGCTAATTGTTATTTGTATCGGACTGGTTCTTCTTTTTATATTTTACCGTAAAGACAGCGGTAAAATCATCAGTAATACGGCTCAGGAAGTATCTGATTTTGCTTTTAAATCAATTAAACCGGTTATTGAAAAAGAGTTGTCCCAGGCCAAATTTTCAGAAAAACCGGACGGAAGTTATGAACTTAAAACCGCAAGTGTGCGTCTTACCGCCCGTAAAGGCGCTACGAGCGGCAAACTGTATTTTAATAACAGGGAATTCACCGTTGATATTGCGCCATTTCTAAAAATAGTGGAAAAAGCCCGCAGTGATGCAAAAGAATAATCTGGACGCCTGTTAAAATATCTCGACCAGAGAAAAACCCAAATCATCCTTGATGGTTATTTCAAGTTTTTTATTGCGGAGTATTGCCGAAGCAGCATTACCGTAAACAGGCTGGACTGATTTACCTGTCAGGGGAAGGCCTGTTAAATTGAAAGTATGTTTATCTCCGGCATTTTTTCCATTACGCCAGGCAATAAAATACCCGCGGCCTTCGGGATGTAAACTCGTCATTCCGCTCCAGTTGTCTTTAGCCGGACGATTACCCGCAGGCACAATCAGTCCCTGGAGAATTTTTATTTTCACCTCGCGCGTATTCTTAATAAAAATCTTGATTTTATTCTGCTGCTCCCCGCTCAGATCCGCCAAAGACCCGAAAAAAAGCGGACTCGCGGTCAATGCGGTAGAAAGTACATAATCAACCGGATACTCTGCAAGCTGGGGGAAAACCTCAAGTTCCAGCAGCTGGGACGGCGCAAGCCTGGCTGCATCCCATAAATTAGCAAGACTTATCCAGGGTTCGTACCAGCGGTGATCTTTTAAATTTCTTCCCCGGTTTTCCAGAAATAATCTTCCGTAATCAAGTCCAAAATCAAAGCACGGCCGGTTACCTCGGGTAATATCCATTTCCACCGTAATGCCGGCTTTTTTTAGTTCATCTAAAAAATTGCGGTATGCTTCGTAATGCCGGTGTTCATCACCGGTCATGGCATTATAGGCATCCAGCTGATAAAGATCGAATTTATAATTTTTAATCCCTGCCCCGGCAAAAGACAGCAGCCGGTTTTTCAGGTAGGAAAAATATTCCTGATTGCATAAATCCATGGAAAAATATCCGCGCACGCCTTCAGAAATATAGGTCTCACATGGCTTGAAATCCGGAGTACGCGCCACCCAGTTCCATTTACGGGTATCGGTTCGGATATCATGGCATTCGGCACCGTCCCAGAGTTTGGCTCGCGGGTCGCGTACGTCAAGTCCCAGCGGATTCATCCATAAACCGAGTTTTACTCCCAGGCGCTGGGCGCAAGCCGAGAGATTTTCCATGCCGGATGGAAATTTATTTTTATCAACTTCCCCCATGAATGTTTCAAACCAGCCGTCGTCAACGGTTACAATATTAAAGCCGCAAAACGCCGCAATTTCCAGTTCTTTTCTGATTTTTTCTTCGTCAACATTCAGATGAAACGCAGGCCAGGAATTTGCTGTCCACTCTGCGGTTTCTGGGTAGTTTTTCCTGAAGTACCGCATCTTCTGGTAACGGCGCAGACCAAGCAGGGATTTTTCATCTTCCAGCAGGCCGATAATAATACCGTCGGAGCGTCTTTCTTCCCGCGGATTAATACTATTAAAGCCTGTTCCGGTAACAGATAATAGTTCATCATGAAAGTTAAAATCCCATTTACCTTTTACCGGCCGGCTGTCCGGAACCGGGCCCTCTTTCCAGACAAATATTCCGCCTTGTTTCCCGGACACCGTAAATAAAACACCGCACTTTCGTCCGCTGCCCGAACTGGTAACAAGACGGTGATTGGTCTGATCGGAACAGGAAATCCAGTCGTATACAGATGTGCGTATCCGGCCGAGATTAAATCTGTAACTTCCCAGCTCCGAGTACCACACCCCGCCCAGCGGAGCAGAGCTGCGCCAGGTATCAACAATACGCACGGCTCCGGTATGATCCAGAAGATCGATACGTCTTTCAATCTGCAGAATACTTTCATCGATTTCCAGTTCCAGCCGGACAAAAACGGTTTGTCCGCTGCCCATATGCAGGTCCCTGGTTTTTACCTTTTTTACAGAGAGTATTTTAGCATCTGTAATACTGCCGGTATTATGTCCCGAAACCAAAATCTGGTTTTCCTGCCGCAGAAGGGATTTCCCGCTTTCAATATCGGCAAAGCTGGAAATGGAACAGCCTTTTTTTAAATCAAAACCAATGCGCAGCCTGTCATTTTCCATAACAAGTATTGAAGGTTTTTCCCGGTGTTTTTTCATATTTATTCCTTTATTTAAATTATATGGAAATTCTGCATTGTCTGATTAAACCGCGCAGATCATTACGGTAGTTATCATATTCCAGGGAGTATAAAAGGTCTATTTTTTTTCCGGACAGGACTCTAAATTTTTCCGCAAGCCCCCAGCCGATAAAAAGACGATTTGACCCGGGAGCTTTAATTTTCACATGCCGGTTTTCCCTGCCGAAAAAAACACATTTAACCGGTACTTCTTTTTCCAGAAACACCGGTTCTTCATTGCCGGAACCGAAAGGCGCCAGATCCATAATGGATTTATAATCAGACATGGAAAAATCATTCAGCGGGGCCGGATAATCGTAATATTTTTCCATCTGCGTTTTTTGGCTTGAGCTGCCGATCTTGTTTTTCAGTTCAGTTCTGAATTCTTCAATACGGCTGATTTCAATGGTAAAACCGGAAGCCGTATCATGACCGCCGAACTGAAGAAAAAAGTGACGCAGTTCGGTTAGCAGCGCGGTAGTATTTATTTCTTCGGAAGATCTGATAGAACCGGAGGCGTAGATGTTATCGCGTTTTCCAATTATAACTGCCGGTTTTTGATATTCTTCCAGCAGGCGCATGGCAAGAAGCCCGGTCAGGCCTGTTGGAATCTCAGGCAGGTAGCAAAAAATCATACGATCATCCTGAGGATTCTGTTTTATCTGCATGAAAAGTTCATCGCAGATTTTTTTTCTGAGTTCATTTACAGTGTCGATTTCTGCGGCCAGGGAGCTTTTATCGCCGGTTTCTGCGCAGGCTACAAGCAAATCCGTCCGGCCCATGCGTCCGGCTGCGTTTAAAAAGGGCGCAATTACCCACGAAATATCTTTTTCGGTAAGCGGCGTGGCAAGATTACGGCGTCTAATAATTTCACCGATAATTGAATCTTTGAATGATTTTTCACGTCCGCAGCGTGACATGGCTTCAAGACCTTTGGCAACAAGAATGCGGTTTTCATTCTTCAATTCCCCCATATCGGCAACAGTGCCGGCGCCTGCCCACATGAGAGGACCGGAAAAAAAATCTTTCAGTATTTCTTCATTGGAAAACCAGTGCCAGCAATGCAGCCGGAAAATATTAAGTACGGCAT
>DNNS01000112.1 GCA_003497555.1 Spirochaetia bacterium | reverse complement strand
TCCGTTGAAATTCATTTTTTTTATTTCAGTAAGAAGTTCGATCAGCGATGAGTCGGGCAATGAGCTGTATTCATACTGATAACTTGAAAATTTAAGTCTGATTTTATTGCCATTAAGAAAAAAACTGCTGCCGCGTATTTCCAGTTCGCGGAAACCGAAGTCCTGACTGATTTCATCGAGAATTTTTTCGTCAGCAGCAACCGAAAGCAGCATTGTATAAAGATGAGGATTTTCCGGGCTCCAGTAAATGGGATCATTCCAGTCTGCAGATATTGAATGGCGTAATTTTTCATTTGCTCCTATTTCAATATCCTGGCTATTTATCTCCTTAACCAGTTTTTTCTTGCTATAGATTTGCGCTTGCAGCCTGATGTTTTTTCTAAAATTCAACCGGTTTTTTATAGCGGTTTCAAGAAAAATTTTATTTTGGCGGACAGAAGTTAACACCACAGGATTTTCAAGTTGTATTTCTTCAGGCAGAATTTCTAGCCAGACATTGCCGGCAATCCCCGGACCTTCATGATTTTTATACCACCAGGAAGCGCCCATACCTTTCCTGGTAAAATCCTTGTAGCGTTGCCTGTCGCTTGTTTTTAGCGGTAAAGGCGGACATTCCATTGCAAGCGCGATTTCATTGGTTTGACCAAAAAACAGTAAATGACTTATATCAAATTTACCGGAAATGCCAAAAACAGCCCCCGCATTTTTACCATTAACAAAAAGAACAGCTTTTTTGCTGATTAAATCAAAGGTAACGAAAATTTTTTTTTTATCTTTCCATTCCGGAGGTATGTAAATACTTCTTTTCAACCAGGCTTGCATATAATCACAGAGCGGGGTATTATTCCAGTTAGAAATTATTTCACCGTCTGCATTCAGGACATAATACATTCTGCCGTCCCAGCGGCCCGGAACTTTTACGAAACCCCAGTCTGGAGTATCAGGCATTTTATTCGGCAGGGCCGGCAGCAAGCCTTGTTTATCAAGAGCAGTAGAAACAAGTGAATCTGTAACAGGACAGAATTTCCAGTGGGCATTCAGACAAATTTTTTCCCGGCTTACAGTTTTTTCATTATAATGAGCGCTGCTATTCCAATCCGGCAGAAATTTTTGGCTGGAAACCGGAGAAATACTATCATCTGTGCTGCGAAGAGACGTTTTATATATCATGCCGTCAGCAGATTCAATTTTAATATTTTTAAGATAAAAAGTTCCAAGTTTTATTGATCCGTCTTTAAGCTGATTGCCTATTCCCCAAAAAATATTTTTTATTTTTCCCGGCTCCAGAATGCTTTCAACCGATTTACTTGTAGCTGGTTTAAAGTGAGTAAACTGATATACTGCCTTGCGCCATATTTTATCTGTTATGGATATCTGGGCACTTATATCCCAGCGTTTTCCGTTCCAGCACCAGGTACTGTTGTCGTCCAAAGTAATTATAATTACAAATGTTCCTGTTCCACCGTCGCCTTTAAAATCAAAACTAATCCGATCACACCCGCTTTTACTCCAGAACTCGCGATAAGGCATGGCAGTAATCTGAAAACCGCCGCTTTTTTCAGTGTTTAATCCTCCTATTTTGATTTTCAGACAAGGCTCTGTTTTCCCGTTATCATCGTTTGCAATCAATTCTACCGAAGCATTGCCGTATATACTGTAATTTTTTTTCCCACTGTTTAAATCTAATAGCTCATAGCAGCCTTTAATTTTTTCCGCGCAACACAACTGAAAAATCATAACAAGGACACAACTTGTAGATGCCAATATTGATTGATTTACCTTTTTTAGCATATTTTTTCTCCCTGGGTTAATAGCCTTATTTGCAGAGTTCGTATTTTTACCGTTTCGGGCGCCGATCAGGATCACGGTGACTCCTGATTGTATTTATTTATCGTTATTCTATCGGCGCTTTATTATTTATCAAATCGATTATTGTATTTTGTTCTTTTAAATCCTGACAATCAGTAAGAATAATAAATCTTCCTTTTGCAAGTATATTAATATTAGCTTTAATTTCGTTCGGAGTCATATAAATTGACACGATTTTCCCGCTTTTTTCAGCAATATCAACCAAAATTTCTACAGGCTTAATGGAATTTGGATCCTGACGCCAGTTGTATAAAGTTAACGATTTCATGTTTCTAAGATTGTCAATCTGATGATATGCTTGAGTATGAACATGAAGGAAACCTCCGCAATAATATTCCAGAATACTGTCTGTATAAGGAAGTCCGAATTCCCGGTAATGCTCAGCTGAAATAAGGCCGGCAGCATCATCGCTCAGAAAATTCAGACCTTTATCCAGCCACATATGGTAAGCAAGGACACCCGGATTATAGTGATAAAAATTCATATCAATTTTTTTGTATAGCCATAATAATGCCTTTTTAGAATTTTTAAGTAACTGATGGACTTTTTCAGGTGCGGTGTAAATATCAAGATAGAGATCGCTTCCCCGTATAATCGACGCAAATTCCAGGGGGGAATGGTATCCCTCAAGTGCACAGAATGCTTTTCCTTTCATTCTTTGTGCAGCATAATTTAAATTGGAAAGAACAAGATCGAACCATTCATTCTCTTTTCCCCAGGTAAAATTTATTACATCATCGAGCGTTTTTTTGATTTCAGTAATCCACGATGTATTGCTGCTAAAAGTTAAATTACCCGTAATCATCCCGGCAATAATACCCGAACCGAAACGCGGGCTAACACAGGGCAGAGAATCATCCCTGTATTTTTTTCTGTAATTCCACATTTTTTCAATACGTTCACACGTCATTTGGCTAAGAAGCAGCGGACTGCTCCTAAAATTAATATCTTCGAGAGCGGGTACCTTCAAACATGTTTCTGCGATGCGGGTTTCTTCAGGAAGCGAAGTCCAGATGAGACAACCCCGTTTTGCCTCAAGCAGTTTTACATGTCTGTTTTTTATGTCGGAAAAATTTTCTTTCAATTCAATATCAATATTTCTTGGCATTTTTTTATCCAAAAATTAAAGCTGCGCTGCTTATAGATATTTTTTTTTTAGCAATTTGAGATCATTCAGCATAATGGTTTTAGCATTTAATAATTTTTTAATTCGCATTTTCTGGTTATTTTTCATCTGGCAAATATCCTTCTTGCGTTCTTTAATCATCCTCCTGCATTCATCAGGATTAACCGAACCTTTGCTTCGAGTTTTGTTTATAAATTCAACAGGATCGAGACATTTTCGGAGTTCTTCTTCCGTTATGGCAAGTTTTTTATTAATTACCCTTTCGCACGCCGAAGTAAAAATATTAATATCAGCCAGTTCAGATGGTATTGTTTTTTTTTCAGAAACGATTATAAATTCATTTACTATTTCATGGGCAGTTCTGTAATCAAGACCAAAACGCCTAACAAGCTCGTTTGCCAGTTCTACCGCACATGAGTAACCCCTGCGCGCAGTTTTAAGCATATTATCCCGTTTGCTGATAATACGCGGAAAGGTGTGAATAAAAGGATGAGAATACAGATACGTGGCCCTGAGTGCAGCCATTACAGGGTCTTTAACGTGTAAAAATTCATGCCCGTCTCCATGCGGCGCACGCATAGTCATCGCAACCGCCTCAGTAAGACAACCAACTAACTGTGCGGCGCCTACCCTGGCTCTTTCCAGACAAGGAGGATTACATGTTTTATTCGGCATCAGGTGGCTATGGGATTTTCCTTTTCCGCCCTCTTTTTGAAACGTTTGCTCTGACGTTAAAAAAGGAACATAAAGAAAATCATACTCCAAGCCGGACCAGAAATTAAGTTCCAGACAAAGCTGACTTAAAATAATCATAAAATTGGCAAGTGCCGATATAAGTGAAATATATCCGTCGGAAAAAGAAACAGCATCGTTGGTGTTTTCAATCAGCCAGTCAAAACCTAGATATTTTGTTATAAGATCCCGATCAATATTCCAACTCGTTCCAGCAAGCGCTGCACAGCCGAATTCATTGGCATTTATATTCTGATATCCAACTTCTATATTTTTTACTGCCCTCACCATGGGATCGTATACGGATAGAAGATAATGGCCTAAAGTTGTGGGTTGGGCATGCCGGATATGTGTATAACCCGGCATTATTGCATCAAGGTTTTTCTCCGCGAATGCAAGCAATGATTCGAGGAAATCATGCAGAACGCAAATGACTTTTAAGGTTTCTTTTCTGACCGGGATAATTTGGCGGCCGGGAGGAATTGTCCGCGCAAGGGTGAGACTTCCACCAACCCGTATACCAAATTTTTTTATTACATATTTTTGCAATCCACCAAAACCATTATAAGTTTCATTACATAAGTCAACATATTCATATATACAGGAAATTATTTTTGAATAATATTTTTCAGGTATTAATTGTTTTTTCATCAGCATTACTGCCCAGGCGGTTTCTATCCAATGAAAAAAATATTCGTGGTAATGCACATTATTTATCATGCGCGTTAAGTCATTTTCATATTTGAATTCATATAGGCTTGTCATTTCAGGCAGAGCAGAGGAGCCCATGTCTTCCTTATATTTAGGATCTTTC
Organism: Spirochaetia bacterium; assembly: GCA_003497555.1. GTDB lineage: Bacteria > Spirochaetota > UBA12135 > UBA12135 > UBA12135 > UBA12135. The sequence goes on along the minus strand of DNNS01000112.1, from coordinate 6,326 downwards.
ATTAAATTCTCCTTTGCAAATAGGTGTTCGGGTGTCCATTTGGGCATTTGTTATGGAACTTGCCGGGCTACCTGTAGCAAGCTTTGGTCGAACTGCTTATGGTGAGTACCGCTGAACTATGACGACTTTGAATAATGTCCACATCAATATTATATAAAATTCTCTTTTAACTTTCTACCAGATAAATTGTTTTATAAATAACACTTTTTTAAACTGAATAGAATACTTAAAACGTCCCAATTTTAAACAGGAAACACAACGGATACTCTCCCATAGTAGTTATATCAGTGATGATAATGTTTTTTTAATTAATAGCAGCTATAAACGGTATAATTTTTATTTAAAACATAAACAATGGGCTGTACTTACACTTATTCGGAAAAATATCCGGTTTGAATTTCCTGCTTGAATTAAAATAAAGCAAACTGGAAGTTTTTCAAATTTTATGCGAATATCTGTTATCAATGCTGCCTCTTAATTTCAATGAACCTTCATTAACAGATACTTTGGCGATTTTTCAGAAGCTTAGCGGTCTTAACATTAGTATGCATTTTGAAACTGATTTTATTTCTGAAAATTTCAAACATAAAGATCCATTTTTTCTGGCAAAAGACGGACATAAAAACTGCTATTGCGAACTCATTAAAGACTCGCCACAGTCAAAGGGTTGTGAAAAATACGATGAGAAAGTACGCAAGGTAAAGGCAAAGCTATTCGGAATGCCGTTTGTTGATGAATGTCCTTTCGGAGTTAAAGAAATAATTATTCCGTTTATTTACAACAACAAATACGCAGCAACCCTGTTTTGCGGACAAATATTGAATGAAAAAAACCGTGAAAAAAGTTTTTTTAAAATATGGAAGAAAATACGCTATAAAAAAATTAATAAACAGCTTTTATGGAAAGCTTTTAATAATTTTATTTATTACCCGCCAATTGTCCTTAATCAAATGGCAAATTTATTATACAACGCCCTGAGAAGTATCAGCATGGATATGAACAATCATTCCATTGAACAGTTTATTCTTCTGGATAAAAATCCCATAATTAAAAATATTTTAAAAAAGCTGGAAGAATCGGGTACTGAGATTCCAAAAGCATCTAAAATTGCAAAAGATCTCGGGATTACATCAGAATATCTAAGCAGAATTTTTAAAAAAGTAATGAGAACAAATTATATTGACTACATCGCTGAACTTCGTATTTCCCGGGCAAAGCAGCTTCTTGCTACAACTAATTTAACGATTACAAAAATATCCGCGATGAGCGGATATACCAGACCAAGTTACTTTGCAAAAAAATTCAGAGAATATAATTATGTTTCTCCAAAACAGTTCAGAAAACTGATTTTGCATAAAACAAAAAAATTTTAATTTTTCATTAATATTCCCAAACTGGTGATACCGGAGTTTTTTTGCTACAAAAGCATATTTAATGCCATGAATAGATCATCCAATATTATTTTTCATTAATCGATTTAACAAAATTATAAACTATTTTTTTAAATATCAAAAAACTATTCAATAATACACAAGACATATGGTAGATTTTATATTAATTTTTTTTTATTATTTACTTATGAATCAGAATATAAAAAAATATTTTTATTTGCAAAAATGCAAACTGTCCATAAGAATTTTTTTCAATAACAATCAAGTAATTGAATTCTCCGGACTTACTCCTATGAAACGAGCACGTAAATGTATTAATGATGCAACAATGCTTATACACCAGGGGAATCCGCAACAAATCCGTATTATTCCGCCTTATAATCAAATTATAAAAAAAATTTCATATTGCCTGACTACACCGTTGAAAAATTATTTTCAGGTCATAGTGCCTGACTCCGGACGCAATTATATTTCCTTGAAACAATTAATTCAATTCTGGGGACAAAAAAACACTTCGGAAGTTTGCGACATTAAAATGCCCCTGTTTATTTTTCTTAATCATACAGGATATGCAGAAACAGCATTCGGAGTTATTGGTGAAAATTTAGAAACATCTTTTTCCTGCACGGAGCCCAGTCGAGATCGGGCTTTAATTGCTTGGAAAAAAAAACTTACCCTGCAGATCACAAGAGGTACAGAAGAGTATCCTATCCCGAAATTTATGCTAAAAAATGATGGTTCCTGGCAGGAAGAACTATTTTTTTTCTTCAGTAATTCGAAGCAAACTGAAAACTGGATGTGTATTTTACGTAATTTTTCTAGATTGCAGCGGCAGCGGTTTATACTTGAAGAATATCAGCCAAAGCAGGCATTATACCCGTTATGGTGTTCATGGACTGACTGGCATAGTGATGGCGTTACTTCCAGGGTTATTCTAGATAATGTCAGGGAAGGTCTTACCATGGGAATTAAAAATTATATCATCGATGACGGATGGTTTGGACCAGGACTTGACAGCGGATACGATATTGATTTAAATATTGGCGACTGGGATGCAGATCCGATGAAAATTCCCGATATGAAAAAATTAGTTGAAAATATTAAATTTTCAGGAGCAACACCTCTCATCTGGTGTGCACCTCATGCTGTTGCTCCAGGTTCAAAAGTATTTAAAAAACGCAAAAAATATCTGATAAAAAATTTAAATCAAAAATTATTAATGACCCATAATAATTTTCATTCACTCTGTTTTCAATGTCCGGAGGCGCGGGAAATAATGACAGAAATTTGCACTTCTTTCATTACTCGCTGGGGTATAAAAGGAGCGAAATATGATTTATTTAACTGTCTGCCCAAAAACGTAGTATGTCACAGCCATGATCATAATCATGATACTGTATCAATGATTGATGGCCTTACAAAAACATTGAAACAAATTTATACAGGAACAACTGCTTTGGATTCAGATTATATCATCGAGCTCAAACAAAATTACGGAACACCATTTTTAACCCGTTTCGGATCATTTATCCGTGCAGGCGATACGCCATATGATCCATACGGCAATCAACAACGAATGAAATATATTCATGCCTATACTCCTTTTACAATTAATGATTATCAAACTATAACATCTTATGATAGCCCGGAAGTAACTGCAGTAATAGTAATCGGGATGATGGCGTTTGGAGTACCAGCTTTCAGTATTAATTTTACTTCATTAGCTGATCTGCAAAAAAAAGTGATACGGTATTATCTTGGTATTTACAACGATTCCCTGTGCGATTTCTCACAATTTCGCATTCCTCAAAATGCTGACAGCAGCGTCTTATATCTCAAAGGAGCTAACAGAGATTATTATTTTTTAATTGAAAACTGGAATGAACTTAATATTAACGGACCAGGAATCATTTTAAACGGAACATTAAATAAAAAACTTTTATTACGTTCAAACCGAAATTGGCAAATTAAGGCTGAATTTTATAATTGCTATGGCAATAAAATAGCTTGTAAATCTTATACTTTTTGCGATAACTCAATCGAAATTGAAGCAGCGCCTGGCGGAACTATTGTCATTAAAAAAGCATAAATTATTTAAATGATCCTTTAGTTGAATTTTTTTAAACAATAACTGCTCTATGCTCTACTTCGTAAATAGGTGTTTGGAGCCGACGTCATCTGCTTAGTTGCCGTTGGCAGCCTGATCCTAAAGCGTACCTTAAGTACATCTCCGGTGGGCTGCCCCGTCGCCTTGCATCTGGCTACCATTAAACGACCCGCTGTTTATATTAGTAACATGTCTCCGCGAACAGCCTTTTCATTTTCATTGTTCCGGGTGCCCTCGCCGGGGCATGACTGTTCCTTTATAAAAACTTGGACTTTATACGCGCGCAGAGAATTGACTCCGGGCAAAAAGCCGGTTCAGCCCCGTATCAATCACGGGTGGGCGTTTTTTAACCGCAGGGAGTTTCAGCACCAATATAAATACCATGGATTTTCCAAACGGTTCATATGATTTTATTCTCAGCGCAGCAAATGAAGCGGGCCTTACCAGCATGATAACCCAGGCAAATGTAATTTTCAGTAATGCGACCAATACAGCCCCGGTCGCGTCATTTGCCGTGTACACCTGCGGACTGAATACTAATGAAGTAACCGCCGCCGGCAGTGTAAATTTTTATTTCACCAACACATCATCGGACAACAGCGGAGTAACCGGTTATACCTGGCAGTTCGGAGACGGCAGCAGTACCAATGTTTCCAATACCCTGCATTCGTATTCAGGCGGAAGCTGCTGGGTAACTCTTACAGTCAGCGATGCGGGAGGTCTTTTCAGCGCAGTGTCAAATATGATCACGGTGCATCCCTATACAAATATAATCATATATGCAGATCCGCCGTCGCTGATTACCAACGCCTTGTTCACAGCGCGGGTGAGCAACTATAATGAAAGCATCGATGCAACAAATTACATTTTTATAATAACAAATTCCGTTACAAACATATATGTAAATCTGCCCGGGTGCGTTACAAATATCCAGTATGCGCCGGCGGATAATCAGTCCAATACGGTTATCTTGTTTGCAACCAATACGGCGGGACATGCGGGCGCACCAATAACCAATATCTATGTGCTAGACACCATCGCCCCCTGGGAGGTAAGCCTGGCAAGCCCTGCCCCCGCTGCGGAAATAGCGTCCCTTGATTTTACCTGGCTGGCGACCAATGATAGTACGGGAGCTCCCGCGTACAGTTATCTATTTGAAGCGGCGGAAGATACAAACTTTACCAGCGCTTTACTTTGCGCCACAAACAGCGCGACCAATTTCACCAGCGGCGCTTCCCTGACCAACGGGGCATATTACTGGAGAGTGCGCTCTTTAGACACAGCCGGAAATATAAGCTCGAATATTGAAGCCCGGGCCTTTGTGTATAACGGAATAAACCTGCTGCCCACGCTGAGCATAGAAGCTTCGGCAAGCAGAGGAAGGCTGCCGGCCTTGGCGGTGTATTTTACGGCCAAAGCAGAAGATGCTGACGGAACTATAGCTTCCTGTGCATGGAATTTCGGCAACGGCCGAACATCAACCCTGCTTTCCTCCACCAACGTCTATTCAAACGCAGGGGTTTATACGGCAGAATGCATTGTTACCGATAACAAAGGCGGAAGTGCCAGCGCCGAAATTAAAATAACTGTGCTGAAAGAACTTAAAGCTCCGGACAAAGTATATGCTGCTGCCCAGTCGCCGACAGTTATACATATCGCCTGGAAAGATGCCGGAGATAATGAACTTGGATATATACTCTACAAGGGAAATGCAAACAATCCGGCCGCGGCGGCTCCGCTGGCAATCATGCTATCCAATGTCACCAACTGGACAGATGAGTCTGCACGGGCAGGCACGGAATATTATTACTGGGTACAGTCGTTTTTCATGGAAGATAATTCGAGGCTAAACGACCTGGATCTGGTGCTCAGAACTCCGGGCATGCGGGAAGTGTCTGTTTATTCGCGGCCGGCCATGGTCAAAACTCCGAATTTTGAAACTGATTTTAATAAAATAGAATTTCCGCAAATTCTCCGTGCCGATAAAAATGATAAAGTGCTGATACCTTTTGTGCCGCAAAACACCGAGCTGACCATAGCAACCGTAGACGGCAAGGTAATAGCAAGAGCCAGGGAAGGCGATGGCTGCAAACCCGGCTATGCTGTGTGGAATATCAGGGGAGATAAAGGCAGGAATGCTCCTATGGGCCTGTATGTAATACGTTTTGCAGCCGGGAAAAAGCAGGGATACAGGATATTTGCGCTGATCAGGTAATGGTACTGCCTGATTAAATCTCTTTGATAATACCAGACAGGTCAAGGGGGCAGAGGAAAAGGAGATAGAATACAATTTTTTTGATAATTCTGCGTATGTATATGTGTAGAAGGATTTGCTTTTACACAAGTTGGGCGCAGAAAAAAAAGTATACAAACCCCGGCAGCCGCAAAACACGTCAGTTTACCGGATTTTCCAGCGTTTTTATAACGCTTTTAAACAAAATTATAACAAGTATCAGGAAAAATACGGTTTTTTCCGGGCTATTATTGAGCTTACTGTAGGCAAATATTTACAATGCGGAATTTTAAAACATGGTTTTGCCCGCATACGCTGCCCNNTAAGAGCAGAATATGTTCTTCATGTATGACCAAGCATATGCTCGAATTTCAGATGTTCTTCACAGAGCATATCGCACAAAAAGTACCGCACCGTCATTTTGTTTTCACTATGCCAAAAATATTGCGGCGTTACTTTATTATGAACCGCGAATCGTTAAACGATTTGTCGCGTATAGCCTGGGCCGCGCTTAGAATGTTTATGACAAAAACACTGAATACCGAAAGCATGCCTGCCGCAGCGCAAGTAATACAAACGCACGGTAATTTGCTCA
>DNNS01000065.1 GCA_003497555.1 Spirochaetia bacterium | reverse complement strand
AGCACAGGAAAAGTCTGATTTTTCAAGCAGGATATATAATGCTTCAAGCAGGGGTTTGCTTTGCGGATTGATAATTTTGGAAAAATCAGGAAGCGCCCTGAGATCAGGCTCGGAAAAAAAACAGGCAGTCTGCAGCGGAAAATCAGTCAGATAACGGGCGCGTTCGCGGAAAAGTGCAAGCACGGCAGCTGTAAAATCTGTAGAAAATTCAGTAATATCAATATTTTTTTTTAGGAAAAAACCGCGGGATTTTTCAAGCAGAGATTCGGGGCTTGAAGAGGCAATATACCGGGCATTCATCCACTCGAGTTTTTTACGGTCAAATACGCCGCCTTTTTTGGTTACACGCTCAAGAGTAAAAGCGCTGCACATCTCTTCCATGCTCATGATTTCCCGGTCGCCTCCGGGATTCCATCCGATCAGGGCAATAAAATTAAGAAAGGCTTCCGGAAGAATTCCCTGATCGCGGAACTCGAGAACCGAAACCGTGCCGCTGCGTTTTGAGAGTTTGGCTTTTTTTTCATCAAGTATAAGCGGAAGATGGGCGAAAAACGGTACAGCGCCTTCAAGCAGACGGTAAATCATTATCTGCTTGAAGGTGTTGGAAATATGATCATCACCGCGGATCACATGCGTAATCTGCATCCGCAGATCATCAGCCACTACGGCAAAATTATAAACAGGAGAAAAATCCGAGCGGAAAAGAACAAAATCTTCTATTTCGCTGTTCTCTTTACGGATTTCACCGTGAATCAAATCATTAAAGCCGGTTGAACCTTCGGGCACTTTCATACGCAGCGCATAAGGAGCGCCCTGCCTGAGTTTAGCTTCAATTTCACCGCTTGAGAGATGAAGGCAGTGACGATCGTATTTCCATTCCTGGTTTTGCTGCAAAGATTTTTCGCGGCGTTCGGCAATCTCTTCCCTGGTGCAGAAACACTTGTATACCTGATCGGATTTTTCCAGTAAAGGCATAAATGATTTATAATAATCAAAAGAATCGCTTTGAAAAAACGGCCCTTCATCGGGTGTAATCCCCAACCAGGCAAGAGCATCAATGATAACCTGCGTCATTTCCGGAGTGGATCGCTCCCTGTCGGTGTCTTCAATACGCAGAATGAATTTACCGCTATTTTTTTTGGCAAACAGATAATTATATAAGGCAGTGCGGGCTGTGCCGACATGCAGATACCCGGTGGGACTGGGCGCTATTCTTACTCTGTAATTCATGATTATTTACCGCTCTGTNNTGGCCCGGCCTGCAGGATTGTCATTGGATTCGGCAGGCCGCGAAGAACCATGCCCGTTAATACAGGCTTTGTTTTTGATTCCGGGAATCAGCTGCTGCAGATAATCAAGCACGCTGCCTGCGCGTTTTTCGGATAAAATACGGTTGTAATTTTCTTTACCGGTATTGTCAGTATGTCCTTCAATGGAGAATTCATAGGAAGCGTAGTCCTGTAAAACCGGAGCGATTTTGGAGAGAGTTTTTTCTCCTTCGGGAGAGAGTTCATAAGAATCAAAACGGAAAGTAATTTCACCGAGTTTTACATGCAGACCGTCGTTAGTGATGAACGCATGCGCATCTTCGCCGGGTGTAAGCGATTTGTTAATGGCGTCACGGGCTGCGGTAATACTGTCGTTTTTAATCGGCATGGTAATATCATAAACCGATTTCATAATAGCCCGGTATTCGTAAACATTGCCGTTTCGGTATGAAGTAATGAGATGATAATCTTCATTCATGCTGAAAGGCGTGCCGTTTTCAATATCCCAGAGCAGAACTGCAAATGTTCTGCCCCAGAACAGCACCGGCGTTTCGCTGTCGCCTGCCGGAACAATGCTGCGGGCGTCTTCACTAATCGGCAGGAAAAAACTGATTTTGGCAAATTCACGGTTGCTGATTTTAACCACAGAGATAAAAGAATAATCTATATCGGTTTCCATCAGAAGCTGAACAGGATATTCATGAAAAAAAATCTGGCAGGGTTTTACCCAGCTTGCGCCCGGCGCAACCGGATAATCAGGGAAAGACGGTATGGATCTTTCATTAGGCATTATAATATCAGGCGGCACTATATATTCGCCTGTAGGTTTTATGCTGAACCTGGACGCATAGGTTTCGGCCGGGCGGAATAAGGAGTCAGAACCTAAAATAAAACGTTTGAAATTTCCGGTTAAATTAATTGTATCCTGATTATTACTACCGGTAAGATTAATTATATTTTTTTCGGTAATTACCTTTACCTGTTTTGTATTTAACAGAATTTCAAGCTCAACCTGTTTGACAAGGTTAAGAGTCATCTGGTCTGTATATTTCCATTGCAGTTTATATGATTCTGCCTGCGCTGCGGACAGGAAAAAAAACGGGAATAAAAATAAAATCTTTGGCACGGAAGTTCCTGCGGAAAAATATTTGATATTATAACCTGCAGAAAGCTAAATATCAAAAGAAAAGCCTGTGAATTGCCATTACATAACCCAAGACATTAAAGGGTAAATTGTGTTAACCGGGCATTTAATCTTAAAAAAAAAAAAAGAGGGCAAAAATTTTAAATCAGGAATCATAATGCCTCAGTGAGACACCAGAGACCAAGAAAATGGAAAGATTGTTCGCCTGCCTGCGGCAACGAAGTAGAT
>DNNS01000254.1 GCA_003497555.1 Spirochaetia bacterium | reverse complement strand
AGTTAAATATCTGCCGTGCCGATCAAGGAGTCCGCGGGTATCGGTGCTCTCTCGCGGCATTCCATCACGATCAAGCCATTTGATATCAGTACTGCTTCCCAGATTAGTAACCAGTATGCCGCCGGCGCCGTAAGCAGCGGTATACCCTTTTGCGCCGATATATAATGTATTATTCTCTGCCAGAATTGTATTCGCATAAATATATAAAGAAGAATTTTCCGGTGATTTAGGCATGGTCATAAGCAAGGAAAATGTTTCGCCAAAATTGGTGCTGAAATAAATTTTTTCAAAATAGCCGCAGTATACCTTACTGGCGTCATACTTGTCAAAAGACAAGGATCTCCGGCACCAGTAGGTATTGGCATATGAAATGCCTATTTTATTCTGCCAGTTATTTGTTACCGCAGCCCGGTATAATCCATTTCCGGTTCTGGCATATAAAGTGCCATAAGGGTCACTCTGAACATCATAAACTCTTAGGCCATCGCCAGTCAAACCAGCAATTCTATCTTCAAAATTCCATTCATCATTACTGTAAAAAATTTTAATTACGCCCTTTTCTATATCACCTGTTAGTTGCCTAAGCCCTGCATAAAAAACCAGATTATTTTTTTCCAGCCGTTCCGAAATATCCATAGTACAGGAAAATCCATATTGATTAACAGCATCAAAATCCTGATAATCAAACAGCTGCTTACGTATACTGTTCGATATAGCTTCTACATACCAGCTGCCTCCGTCGGCCCAATAATCCGGCGATAGCACATAATATGCATTTGATTCATTTTTTAAATCCAAAAAAATATTAACGCACATTCCCTTCGAGTTCCAGGATTCGGTTAATTGCCTCCAGTTATTATAACAAAGGTTATACCATCCATCGCCCGATAAACCGGCATCGCTTTTAAATAATCCATGATCATTATGACCTGCCCATATCTGTTCTCCGTTATTTGCCAGCGCTATATCAAAAGTATTCAAACCATATATTCCATTAACACTCCAGATAAAATTCTGTCCGCCATTTATTGAAATCATTAATCCCCCAAATCTGCTGATATAAAACGTACCGTCAACATCGGCAGTCGGGGTTGCGGCCATCTGGGTAACTTTACCGGCCGCAGCTTCAATCGGAAAGTTAACGGTCCCGCAGGCTTCCATGGCAGAAACGTTAAAGGTTAAGCCGCCATCACTGCTGTAAATAATATCTGTTGTATAGCCATTATAAAGATATGGATTTTCATATGACGTATCCCTTCGCGAAATAATGATTCTGGCATTTCCTCCGGAGTAATCTCCGCCATAAACTGCAATTTTTCCGGGTGTAAACGGCAAATCGGTTTTTACTGCTATAAATGTATCGCCGCCATTAATACTTTTTAGCAAAGTTTTTTCCGCAGTCAAGGCCGCCCAGACAATATTCGGATATACCGGATTAATATAAAGAAATCCGCCGCCGGATATGGAGCGCTTTAACGAATAGGCATTATTAAAATATGCCGTATATATACCGGTTTTTGTGGTAATTATTGCTCGGTTTTCATTAACACCGGCAACATCGTAGATCAATGAATCAGTTCCGCCTGGCATTAAATGCTCTATGGCATCGCCCGTTCTGGTAAAATAGAACAATTTACAGTTTGTACCATCATAGGTGGCAATATAGCCCTTGCCGGTAAAAGGCTCCACGGACATCGGGGTCACCCGGTAATCAATATTATGAATACTTGGCCCTGATACCCCTTCCCATGTTCTTCCGCCGTCAAGTGATCTTTTCAGATTAAAAAAAGGAAGCAGATTACAAAAATAGTATACAATTCCGGTATTTTCGTTAAGCCAACTGTTATAATCAATACAAATATTATTAAAATTGAAAGCATTTTTATAAGCAGTTTTAACAGGATTATTCAGCATCTTCCAGCGTTTGCCGTGATTATCGCTTGACCTGATACCTGTAATATCGCCTGTACACAATACATAATCATCCCCTTCAGGCATAATTGGTGTACATACAACCCCTCCTTGAGGCTGCCCCCCTTTAATACCAAAATGTACCCATCTGCCAAAATCATTTGTTTGCATAGAATAAATAAAATTAAAAAAAATCATCAGTAATACTAATAAATAATTACTTTTCATTGCTGCTACCCCCTAATGCACTGTAAACGTTTGCATTAAAACTTTTAAATTCCATCATTTAATTATATGAATTAATAATTGCATAATCCATGTGTTTTTTTGATTATTGATATAGTAAATTACATTTTTGTATTATGGCCGGTTGGCAGAATGTAAAGTATGACAATATTTTTTGTATCCACTCGGATTTTACAATTTTTAACACGAANNTTATTTCAAGATTTCTTCGTGTATCTTCGTGTTATTTTTTTTAAAAATTTTTATTATTAATTTTAAAATCCGAGTAAGTACTATTTTTTATATTTAACGGGGCTTGTGGAATAAAATGACTCCTTCGTGTTTATTTAATATTATTTCTGAAAGAGCATTCCCCTCTAAAGTATAATATGCTTTATCAAGTGAGATACTATAATTTGTTGGTGCTGGATTTACTATAACCTTACCGTAAATAAAGTCTCTGGTATAGACACGCGTACCTTGAATTAAATAATAATCATTAAGAGCCTTGCCCATTTTTACCTGGCGAAGTTTACGCAAAAAAGACAATTCTTTCATTTCAGATTCTTTATCTGCTTTATGGCTCCACAGAAGTCCACCTATTAAAATCCGGTCTGTTTTCATTCCCAATAAAGTTGAAGCAACCCCGAATAACATCAGTTGCTCCTGTGGTATATTTGGTGAAAGAGATGGATTTATCACAGGAATAAAATATCTGTTTGTATTCATCTGTAAAAAATTATCCTCAACCCAAATAAGATATTTTAACGATGCCAGCCAGGATTGTTCTGAAGGCCATGTCTGCCATACTCCTTCACTTAAAACCCCATCAAAAAGTGAATTAGAAAAAATTTGCTTGTAATTTTTATAATAGCGGAAAAATCTTTCCCCATGAAAAACACCGTTACAGATTAAAAGCTTTGAACCAATGGCATTTTTTATTTCCTTATGCAGGGCAAGATAAGCCTGAAGTATTTCTTCATCCTTCCAGGCATCGCCCGAACGGGGGTTAATAACTTTTTCTTTCGGGTAATCCCAAAGCCAGGCATCAACAAACACATTAATGCCATTATCAGCAAAAATTCCATCGAAAAAAGTGTATTCATCCAGCCATCCCTTTAAGATTTTAGCTAACCATTTTTGATAATCAGGATTACCAATATCTACAGCATAATTTTCCGGATATTGTTTGGAACGAACTAATTGACCGCCTATATCTTTTAACAGCCAGTTGTTTGCTAAAGCAATTTTCCATTCTTTTATGGAATAACTATACAAATCCCTGATGTTACGGTAAATTAAAGCCTTATAACCAGGTTTTATCTTATAAACTTGCTGCATTTTACCGCTATAATCCTGCATTGGTTTTACTGGTAATTTTGACTTGCTCATATCAAACAAATCAGCAATAACTTCCGCACTATATTCAGCAAAATCTCTGGAACCTGTGTAAATTTTAATTTGGATTTCAGTGTTTTCACCAATAACTGATTTATTAAAGAAAAAATATAAAAAACTAAATATTAAAATTATTTTTATACTCAATATTTGTTTCATATTATTTCCTTTTCTTAAAAGATTTTAAATTATATCCCGATCCTCAACTGAAATCAAGGATATCGAAATTCAAACCGTATTTTATCATCAAATAGAAAACCGCTTAGGCAGTACCTTTAAGACATCAGCACTGCTGGTTAACAGTTTATTAAATATTGTTGCACCCGCAACATGTTACGGAACGATGTTATTCCAGTCTATACCCGGCACCGCGGATATTTTTGAGGATTTTTGCCTGTTGGCCCAGTTTTTCCCGCAGATGCGTTATATGCACATCAATAGTGCGGTCAATTACAATTTTACCGTTTCCCCAGAGGCGTTGCAGTATCTGATCCCGCGAATATACCCAGCCTGGTTGTTCGCTTAACAGTATCATTATTTTAAATTCACAAGGTGTAAGTTCCATTATTTCGTTATTGACAACAAGCAGGTGCCTGCGTAAATCAATGGAAACCCAGTTATTAATTATACGCATGCCGGATCTGTCATGCTTGTTGCGGCGCAGAACCGCTTTTAACCTGGCTTCAAGCTCGCGGCACGAAAACGGCTTGGCCAAATAATCATCTGCCCCGATTTCAAGGCCTAATATTTTATCGCTTTCTTTGGTACGTCCGGAAATAATGATTATAGGCAAGTTTCTGGTTAAAACGGAATTTCTGATAATTTTACAGATTTCAAATCCGTCATAGTCAGGCAGGGTAAGATCAAGGACAACCGCACTGGGAGATAATTCATCTATTTCTTTCAGAAATAACGAGGCAATGGAGTAGGCTTTTACCGTAAAACAGGCCTGGGTTAGATGCTGGCTGATAATCTCCCGCAGATCAGAATCGTCTTCAATTAAAGCAATTGTATGGAGCATGCTATTCTCTATTATAGGATTTATTTATTCTTCGGATTTTTATATAATTTTGTTAACATTTTATTAATATAATATTAAGGATTTGTTAAGATAATTGTTAAGATTTTATAACAAATTTTTAATAAAAATCTAATAATTTAATGACAAAGTATCAAGAAAAACGGCAGGTAAAAATGAAATTTTTTATTTTATCAATCTTTGTAATCAGTTCCTGTATTCTGCATAATAAAAGCCTGATCATCTGTGAAAAAACCGCTTTTTCTTCTTTAAAAATTATTTCCTTTGCTGTTGAAGGCGCAGGTTATAACCGGGCTTACGAACAGGCAATATATAATTATATCACCCATGCTTTTATGTCCGCAGGAGTAATTATAACTCCTCTTGATAAAGAAGAAATTAAATCAGCGTTTTCAAACCAGGCTGAAAACCCTGATCATGCCGAAGAAGCGTTTGTTCTGCATGTCGGTTTTCTTGTATCACGCCCGGATCTTTTTACCGGGAAACGGGCGAATTGCACGTTGATCTTTACTGCAGAAAAAGCCGGCAAAGTGCTTTCTTCCGGGCAATACCTTTTTTCCGCCGAATACGGCAAGGCTGATTTTTTTCTGCAGAAAAAATTATCCCGGGCCGTAAGGCATTTTCTGGATACACGCTAAGTATGGAAAAATATCTATCTTTTTTTTGCATATTGCTCCCGCCTCTTTGCTGTTCCAGCCCGCTTGATATCAGCCGCGCAGTAGAAACTGCTTTGCAAAACGACCGCACCCTTGCGCTTTTTAACCGCAAAAACCGGCTGAATAAACTAAAAAGCGCTGAGTTGGCGCGCAGCCTGCTGCCGGTTTTGTCTTTTTCCTTCTCCGGTAATTTGTCCCGCATCAGTTTTGAAAATGATTACAGGCAGCATACGGTTGAAGCTGTTCTAAAACAGCCGGTGTGGGACGGCGGGCGTTTCCGCCTGCAAAGAAAAATCCTCAGGCTTGATATGATTCTTGAAAATTTTAATATTATATCGTACCGGGCCGCTTTAATACGCCGTACTCGCGAGAATTTTTTTAATCTGCTGCGCATCGAAGAATCCATTAAAATTCAAAAAGAATATGAAGCAGCGGCAGGCCAGCAGCTGCAGATAGCAGAAAAAGAAAAATCCCTTGGCATGCTGATTGAAATCGACTACCTTGAAATCCTGCAGAATGTCAAACAGGCCGGTCTTGAACTTTACATGCTTGAAAATGAATATACCTCGGCGCTGGCTGATTTTAAAATACTGCTCGATATTGATGATGAAATATCCTGTGACGGTAATCTGCACGAAAGTTTTATTATTTTTCTTCCCCGGCTCAGCAGTGAAGAAACTGCAGACATGATTCCCCGGAGGTCTTCTGCCGTACTAAAAACCCGGGCGGCTTTATCCCGGGCAGGTGCAGAATTAGACAGCGTTAAAAATTTTTTTCCTGAAATAGCGCTTGACTCTTTTTACAGGCTGCTGGGTCCTTTTTCTCCCCAAAAAACCAGGGATTACGGCCTGGGAATCAGTTTATCCTGGGGACTGGCCGGCTCTTCTGTAAACAGCAGCGGAAATATCTCTTCCGAAGAGAACAGTTCCGTCCTGCGCAGTGAAGTACAGTCGGGAGCCGGTATTCTTGATCAGCCTCAGTATTTCAGGAACTTGCGTGAAAAACAACTGGCTGTGCTGGAAGCGGAAAACGAGGCGCGTGCGGCCGAAAAACAGACTGTTATCATGGTTAAAAGCATGTATAAAAGATGCACGGCATTATACCGGCAGATTAAGTACGAAAAAGAACAACTATCTGTTATTGCAGAAAAAATCCGTCTGCGCGAGCTGCAGGTTTCTCTGGGCGAAGAAAAACGTCTGCAACTGATGGATGATCTAATAGAGCAAAATAAAAAAAAACTGGCCCATGCCTTGTCTGTCATGTCGTATCTGAAACTGGCCGGAGAAATAGAAGAAAGCGCCGGACTCTCGCCTGATGAACTGGGCTGTGTGCAGATTATAAAAACAAGATGAAATATTTAATTTTTTATATTTTACTGCTTTTTTGCTGTCGGCCCAAAGACCGTATGCATCCGGAACTGCAGCGCGTCAAAATCATTCAACCGGAAGAAAAAATGCTGGCCGAATACATTGAAGGCCCGGGTACGGTTTCCTGGTTTGAAAAAGCAGCAGTATCGTCAAAAATATCCGGCCGCCTGGGCGCAGTTTACAAACGCCCGGGAGAGCGTGCAGAAACAGGCGAAATACTTGCCGAAATTGAAAAACTTCCGCTGGAAATAGAAAAGCGCAGAATCGGGGCTGAAATTATGCAGGCCGAAGCCGCTCTTGAACTTTCAGCAGCACGTTATAAAAATGCCTGCCGTCAGGCAGAAGTAGCGCTGTTAGCCCTGGAAAAAGCCAAAAGCGTTATACGCGAAAAAGAACTGGTGTTTGCCAATATTTCCCGCATTTTATCAAACAATACGGAACTTTTTTCCGCCGGAGGAATTACCAGGGAAAAACTGGAAAATCTGCGTACCGAGTATGAGACTTCCCTGATCAGCCTGGAGCAGGCGCGGGCGGATTACCGTATGCAGTCAAAGGGTTATAGCGATGAAGATCTGGCTGCAGAAAATATTCCGGTACCGCAGAATCAGGCGGAAAAACACCGGCTGCTGGTAATGATCAATACGTGTATGGAAAAAGCAGAGTGCGAGGCCGCAGAGGCCAATCTGAAAAAATCACGTATGCTGCATGAGGCGAATGCGCTGCTTTTAGACGAGTGCACAATACGGGCTCCCCGTCCCGGTATTATTGCCATGCGCAATGCCGAAAACGGCGAAGAAGCGCGTCCGGAACAGACCTTGTTTGTAATAATAGATCAGACGCGGGTGCATATTTCGCTGCCGGTAAATGAAAATAAAATTTCTTTTCTGCGCAGGGGAGCCATGGCCGAGTTTGAAAGCAGCGCTTATCCCGGAAAAAAATTTTCCGGACGCGTTGATCTTATTAATCCGGTGGCCGATGCGGATTCGCGCAGTATTGAATGTAAAGTTCTGTATTATGACCGGGCGCAGCTTTTCCGGCCGGGCATGTATGTAAGCTGCCGTATTTATTCCGGGAAAAAAAATAAAAGCCTGTTGATTCCTGCCGGCTGCCTGATTCAGAAAAATACCGGACAAGGAGATGTTTTTGTGGTAAACGGCAATACTCTGGTAAGGCGCACGGTTGAAACCGGCATGCGCGATCATGATTATCTGGAAATAACCGGAGGGTTAAGCAGCCGGGAAGAAATTGCCGCAGAAAAAACAGAACTGCTGTCTGATGGCATGAGTTTTTTGCGTGAATTATAACAGGTTAATAAAAAAATAAATGAATATTTATTTTAAAAAGGAATCAGAAAAATGCCGGGTTTCTGCCGAACTGTCAAAATGATTAAAAACACAGCACAACGGGTTCTTCCGCTCCGTTCCGCATTTTTTCGCCGCTTTATTAAACATACCTGCAGGTATATTTCCGGCTGTCTGTTATTTTACGCCTGTTCACGCAATCCCCTGGAAATAACTGTTCCCGAAATTACGGACATATCTCCTTCAGACAGCCAGACAGAAGTTTCTCCATCAGTGCAGGTGGTGATTCTTTTTTCCGAAGAAATGAATTATCAGTCTGCAGAGAGCGCTTTCACCCTTTCCCGGCAGGGAAATGCCGTAAAAGGCGCATTTTCCTGGGAAGAAAATACCCTGCGCTTTATACCGGACGAAGCTCTACTTTACGGCCTGAAATATTTTGTGGAAATAAAGCGCGAAGCTCTGAATAAACACGGCTCCAGGCTGACAAAAAATTATTTATCGTGTTTTACCACCGGCAGCGCGGGAAATTTCCCTTCGGTTATTTCGGTATCTCCGGCTGACGGTTCTGTTATTGATCAGATACGTCCTGAAATCAGTGTTAAGTTTTCGCGCGCCATGAACCGGCCGGCATCGGAAACGGCGTTTTTCTTTTCTCCGTCCTCTGCCGGAATTTTTTCCTGGCCTGCCGATGATTGTCTGGTTTTTCGTCCGCAAACAGATATACCCTGGCTGGCAGAGTGCAGGATTTTAATAAAAAAAAACGCCGGCAGTTTAGACGGCTATAATCTTGAAAAAGAATTCAGCGCCGGTTTCCGCAGGGGCACAAAAGAAGACATTCCCGGACTGCTTGGTATATATGAACAGGGAAATGCGCTTCTGCCGGTTTCGCAGCGCTATCTTGCCGAAGAAGCTGAAAATTTATCATCCGTATCTTCAATTGTATTTCATTTTAACCGCGACATTGATCTTGCAAGTTTTGAAAACTCCCTGTCTTTTAATCCCTATACGGAAGGTTCTTCGGCAACCGCATACGATAATGAGGGATTCAAGATAGTTTTTACTCCGCGCGAAAAATTTCCGTCAGCGCTTTCCCTGATTCTTTCCGCAACCTGTAAAGACAGCCGCGGAACCGAAACCGGTATTGATAAACGGTATTACCTTGTTTTTAACGCTCCTGATTCCAGCCCTCCGGAATTAAGGGTCTATGATGATAATGTTTTATGGTCAAAAACCGTCTGTAATACCAGGCCGCTTGCCGGACTGAGTTTATTAACCCTGCATCTTGAATTCAGCGTACCTTCTGCAGCCAATATGAATCAGGCCAGCATACAGGGCAGTTCATCCATTCTGCGTTTTGCCGGAAGCGGTGAAGCCGGCTGCGAGGGTACCATTACCGGGATCTCCTGGACCGGCGGGAACGACTGTCTGCTTAAGCTTGGAGCTTTGGGCACCAATTATTATTACCGTTTAACTGTAAGAGGCGGAATTTCCGGAGCCGCAGATGAGCTTGGTAATTATATGAGCGAAGATGCAAATTATGTTTTTAAAACCATTCCCTGAAATTACCGCGATCTTGCTGCTGGTATCCTGCAGCCGCCTGCTTGATCTGGAAATGCCGAAAGTAAGCACTTCAGAACCTCTCTGTGAAGCAGCAGACTGTGCAGAGAATACGCAGATTAAAATAATTTTCAGCGAATCCATGCAGACCCTGACTGTGGAAAAAAATACTTCTCTTTTATGCGGAACAGCCGAAGTAAACGGACTTTTTAACTGGAAAGATGAAAAAGAAATGACTTTTACTCCGGAGAAAATTCTTGATCCCGGTTCGTCCTGCGTTTTTACCGTTGGCAGCGGAGCTGAAGATAAAAGCGGAAACGATCTGACAGAAAATTTTATTCTGCGCTTTAAAGTTGCCGGTAATGTCCTGGTTCCTGAAATCATATCAATAACCCCGTCCCAGGGAAGTATTAGCCCTGAAACCGGCGAGCTCTCGGTGATTTTCAATACCCCGGTTGCTGTTGAAGCATTCCGCAGCGCCTGTACTTTCGCGCCTTTTGCTGATCATTACCTGGTTTCGGAAATGAGCGGTAAAAATATCCGTATGATTTTTTACCGTAATCTTCCGCAGGGTAAAAAATATATTTTTTCACTTGAAAATCTTGCGGCCGCAAACCGGAAAACCATGGCTAAACGTACGGTATTTTTCTATACCGGTAACGATTTTACTCCGCCGGAACTGGTTTCTGTAATATCCGGTTCGGGAATAAAAATTTGCAGCGGCCAAACAGCCTACGGACTGGAAAAAAACGAATCAATCATTATAACCATGAGTGAAGCGGTAGCCAAAAATACTCTTGAAGAACGTACGGTTTTATCGCCTTCGGCCGCAGGGCACTGGAGCTGGCAAAACGAATACACCGCCTGTTTTATTCCGTCTTCGTATTTTCAAAACGGAGAGAATTACCGTATAAATATCAGCTCCGGAGTTTTAGATCTTTTCGGCCATGCCATGCAGAATGCGTTTACCGCCAATTTTGTAATCAGCGGGGTAAATTCGAGCAATCTTGCCGTTACCAATATTACAGATACAGCAGGCGTTTCCCTGCAGCAAAATGAAATCATCGCCCTAGGCAGTGCAAATTATTCACTGCTGCTTTATTTTTCCAGGGCTGTTCTGGAAAGTACGGCTGTAAATGCCTGTTCAATTCAAAGAGTTTCCGGTACAGGTTCCTATGGAGCCGGAATTGCGGATTTTTTATTAACAGACGGCTCGATTCTGCGTATTGATCTTTACGGACTCTCTGCAGATAATGTATACAAATTAACCGTACAGGGCGGAACAGGCGGGGTAACAGATGCTGATGAAAACTCCATGCCGGATGACTATATTTTTTATTTTCAGACCTGATCATGGGCATCTCAAAACAGGCGCTTTCCAACCCGGTTGCGGTATACATGATTCTGCTCGGCCTGCTGGTCTGCGGAATTATTACTGTTCTTCGTACCGATTTATCCCTGCTGCCGGCTGTTGCTGTTCCGCACATTACCGTTGTAACCCGCTACCCGGGATCCGGCTGCCGCGAAATTGAATCCCGTATAACCAGACTGCTGGAAGAAAGTATTTCTGCATCTCCCGGACTTGTATCCCTGCGCGCTTCATCGGTAGATGAATATTCTGTAATAAGCGCCAGGTTTTCCCGGCAGACCGAACCGGAACAGGCTGTATCCGATGTTCGCGATAAAATCGACTCCTGTATTAATCTTTTGCCTGAAGATGCCCAAAGACCGCGGGTTTACCGCTATAATCCGCAGTCAAAACCATCTGTAATCATAGCATTTTCTCCGGTAATGCCTGAACTTGATTTACGCGGTTATATGGAAAAAAATATACGCGGTTTGTTTGAACGCGCTCCGGGAGTTGCCCGGGCCGGCCTTTCCGGCGGACATGAAAAAGAAATACGCATTGCAGTTAAAATGGATGCCCTGGCTTCCTGCCGGATAGATTTGGCAGAACTTCCGGAAATCATCCGCAGCGCCAACAGCGGGTCTTCCGCCGGAATTGTACAGCAGGGAAATTACGAATATACCGTGCGTCTTGACGGCGAATTCCGTACCCTGCACGATCTGCGTTCTGCAGCAGTGGCGTACAAAAACGGCCGTCCGGTTTTGCTTTCCGATATTGCTGATGTTAATTATGAATTTAAAAAACAGCAGAGTATGGTTTTTATCGGGAACCGCGAACAGGTACTGCTGGAAATTTACAGGGAACCGGGAAAAAATCCCATGGAACTGACTGCAGCCTGCCGGAAAATTGCCCGGGAGCTTGATGTAAAAATCTGCCGGCCTGCAATTATTTATGAAGAGGCCGGGGAAATAATTATTTCTCTGCGCGGTCTCGCAGCCAGCGCCCTGCTTGGGGGCATTGCTTCTTTTGCCGTGTTATGGTTTTTTTTCCGAAGCTTTACCCTGCCTCTGCTGGTAAGCGCCAGTATCCCTGTTTCCCTGGCCTGCGCCTGCCTGGGATTTTTTTTTACCGGAGCCACACTTAACATCATGACCATAGGCGGTCTTTGCATTGCAGTCGGCATGGCGCTTGATAATTCAATAATTGTATGTGAAGCAGTGCAAAGCCGTTTGTCCCATAAAACCCGGAATGCGGTTTTATCAGGAGCGCAGAAATCAGAATCGGCTGTAACGGCATCTACAGTCACATCTCTTATTGTTTTTCTGCCTCTGGTTTTTATAAAAGGCCTGGGTGCCGATTTTTTCCGTGAACTTGCCTGTGCGGTCTGCTTTACCCTGCTGGCCTCCATGTTTGTTTCCCTGTGCGGCCTGCCGGTTTTTATGGCTTCTTTGCCTGATTACAGTTTTTCCGGACGGGAAAAAAAACACAAACAAAAAGAAAATGTAAATTCCGCCCGATTTAGCGGATTTGAAAATTTTTATAAAAAACTCCTTGGTAAATTTTTATTGCATAAAAAAAAATGGTTCCTGCTTTATCCTTTACTGGCGGTAATTTCCCTGGCTTGCGCATTTTTTCTGAAAAAAGAATTGCTGCCGGAACCGCCTTCCCTGATACTCAAGGCGGATTTGCTTCTTCCGCAAGGTACAAGCCTGGAACGCACCGGCAGTATTGTTTCATCCATAACAGAAATAT
The DNA here is from genome assembly GCA_003497555.1 of Spirochaetia bacterium. Taxonomy (GTDB): domain Bacteria; phylum Spirochaetota; class UBA12135; order UBA12135; family UBA12135; genus UBA12135. Next base: position 1,915 of record DNNS01000254.1, on the reverse strand, counting down.
TTTCACACAAGACGGGAATACTGACCGCCCTGGCCGGAGCCGGCCGGGAGGAAAATACTTTTGACGATATTGAAAAAAAAGGGACTCATTACGGCTATCTTAAGTTTTTCTGTTCAGGAGTAAAAGAGGCAGCCGATGCCGAGCAGGAGCTTATAGACAGACTTTCCGGCTCCGGCATTAAGTTTTTCATCTGCAGGGAATACGGCCCGGCCGGAGATATTATACAGGGCAATAAAAATAATTATCTGGAATTTTATACGGATAGCCGTGAAAAAAGCCGGCAGGCTGCGGAACTGTTAATCAGCAGAATGAAAGAAATTAAAATTCAGGCGCAATCCGACTATGACCTGGAACGCGGAGAAATACACATTATATTTAACCGCAGCTTGGCAGCGGGACTCGGTATTAATGCCAAAGATACTGCCGATACATTACGTACAGCGCTGGAAGGGAAAAACTCCGGACTTATGTATTTTCCCGGACAGGAAATTCCGATACATATAAGTCTGCATCCGGAAGATACCCATAAAGCTGCAGGCAGTTTAAGAGTAAAAAGTGAAAACGGTCTGCTGCTGCCGCTTGATTTATTTACAGAAATAAAACGGACAAACGGCCATGCTGCCCTGCGCAGAAAAGACGGCAGGAATATTATCCGAATAACATTCGGTCAGGAGCAAGACAGGCGGAATATTAACGCTGTACAGATGAAAAAAATTATAGAACTCGCCGCTGCAGTAAATTCTTCTTTTCAGCCGGTACGTGATGATCAGGCTGAAGAACTTGCCCAAAATTTCAGGGAAACCGTACTGGCGCTTGTTTTATCGATATTGTTTGTTTATATGTTTCTTGCGGCCAGTATGCGTTCGGCAGTCGAACCTCTTGCCGTATTATTATCAATACCCCTGATTCCTGCCGGGGTAGTACCTGCCCTGTTTATAACCGGGCACTCGCTTAATCTTTTCAGCGGCCTGGGTATAATTATTCTTTCCGGTACGGTAGTAAATAATGCCATTTTACTGCATGAAGCTTCCGGCCAGGCCAAAACAGCTAGAGAAATAATTGAGGCGGCAGCCGGCAGGCTAAAGCCCGTATTGTGCACAACCCTCACTACTATTTTCGGAATGCTGCCTGTAGCATTAAATATGTTACCCGGTACCGGGATGCAGGCGCCTCTTGCGGTTACGGTTATTTCCGGTCTTATTGTTTCTTCCCTGCTTTCATTATTTTTTGTTCCGGCGTTTTTAACAACAGAAAAACATATCATAACAGAATTACGTAAAACAACCAGGTCTGATTTAAAAATGAATTCTGAAAGAACAGCAGGGCAAATACCTTGATGCACAGGAACTCAAATGTTTCAAGTAAAAAAAATTCTACGATCAAATAAAATAATAATAATATCGTGTCGGTTCAAGGGCAATATTTGAAATTGACAATAAAAACCGTACGGAAGCATAATAAACCGTTTATTTGTTTTTATTTGCTGCGCGTAAACCCTGCCGGTGTTTTCGGGCAGCGCGAAGCTCTGATGCTCCCAGAACAGGGTGTTTTAAAAATATATTTTTTTAACAAATAGTGTATAATACCGCATTGATAAATTATAGGGTTCGTTATGCCCCCGTAGAAACATGGTGAAATTATAAAATCGGGCCGTTTGACGATAAACAGATACGAGGAAACTCACACGATGTGAGGCGTGCCGCGCAGGGCAGGATTGCCCGGGAGCGACCAACTCACACAATTGTTGCAACGAAGTAGATGACGTTTACCGGTAAACGCTATTTTCCATGGAGTCGTCATGTTCAACTTGAACACTCGAAACGATGAAAATAGAATTTTACCACGAAGGACACGAAGTTAACGAAGGCGCACTGGCTTTTTAGGCGACAGGAGGTCGCCCTTCGTGAACTTCGTG
>DNNS01000429.1 GCA_003497555.1 Spirochaetia bacterium | reverse complement strand
AAATAAATTTTCCAGGGAGAAAATATGTCATTTAAAAATTTTATTTTATCCGTACATCTTGAGCCTGTGTTTTTAATCTTTTTTTTTCTTCCCGGCATCTCATTTCTTTACTCCCAGACAGCAACGGTCAGGGGTTATTCTTTATTTACACCCGGTGAAAAAAACATTGTCGCTTTACAGCAGGCAAAAACCGCTGCTGAAAAAGACGCTTTGCGCATGTTTGCTGTTACTTCCGATGCTTTTATTGTATATGACGGAGACAAAACCATACTGCAGAATCAGGGACAGCAGATTTCACTTGAAAATAAGGTTTATAAACAAACCGGCATGCTGATGGAATGCAGCGGACAGTTTAATATTCCTGCGCAGACAAAAATTTCCGATACCTGCAGATTTAATATAGTCTATAAAAACAGCCTTAATTTAAAAAAAACTCCTGATGTTAAAGCTTATCTTGCATTTATAACCGCGGATATTCTGAGTCAGTTCAGGAACCATCTGCTGAAAGAAAAAAAATTAAAAAACAATCAGTTAAATTTTAAATTTCTTTATATTAAAAAAAAATTAGGCGCTAAAACCGTACCTGTTGAAATTCAATATATTTTAAAAAACTGATTTAAAACAAAACAGTTTTCCATTTTTTATTAACCTTTATGCGCGGATACTTCATTGAAATGCCTGTTTTTTGTATTTATTTTATTCAGATATGCATGTATAATATATGAAACATGGAGGAAAAAATGAATGATTTAAAAATAGGCCTGATTGGAACCGGCGGAAGAGGAAACATTGCAAGGCATGCGCATAAACCCGGGCAGGGGTTTCGTATCACAGCCGGAGCGGATATAAACGACAAAGCGCTTTCTGAATTCAAAGAAAAATACGGACCTGATGTTTTTATAACCAAAGACTACCGTGACCTGATTAATCGCAGCGGTATAGATGCGGTTTTTATTACTTCTCCTGATTTCCTGCACGAAGAACAGGCTGTAGCCGCTCTGGAAAAAGGCCTGTCTGTTTATTGCGAAAAGCCCCTGGCAATCACCATTAAAGGCTGCGATCGTATTATCAGAACCGCAAAAAAACACAAAGCCAAAATTTTTGTCGGGCACAATATGCGTTACATGAATGCAGTGATTAAAATGAAAGAACTAATCGACAGCGGAGCAATCGGGGAAATAAAAGCCTGCTGGTGCCGGCACTTTGTTGCCTATGGCGGAGATGCCTATTTCCGCGACTGGCACGCAGAAAAAAAATATTCTACCGGTCTGCTTTTACAGAAAGGCGCGCACGATATTGATGTAATTCACTGGCTGTGCGGAGCTTACAGCGAAAGAGTAACAGGATTCGGATCATTAAGCGTCTATAATAAATGCCCGCGCCGGAAAATTTCAGATCCTTATGAAAAAGTCGGATGCAGCCGAAATGAAAACTGGCCGCCTCTTGAAATGAAGGACATGAACCCGGTAATTGAAGTGGAAGACCAGAATATGATGTTAATGCGGCTTACCAACGGCATTATGGCATCTTATCTGCAATGTCATTTTACTCCTGATTCCTGGCGCAATTATACTTTTATCGGTACTAAAGGAAGACTGGAAAATATCGGCGATGCCGGCGGAGATGCCGTGATTCGTATCTGGAACAAACGCGGCCACTATAATGCCGACGGTAACGATGCAGTTATTGTTAAAGCTGCGAATGAAGAAAACGGCGGAGCTGATCCGGTAATCGTAAACGATTTTCTGCATTTTATACGTGAGGGAGGAAAAACATCAGCCACTGCAGTAGCTGCGCGCAACAGTGTAGCTGCCGGGTATCAGGCAACCATGTCGATCAGAAGCGGCGGAAAACCGTTAAATGTTCCTCCGATTGATCCTGATCTGGAAGATTATATCAATTCACTTCAGATCGGATGATTTAAACACCAAAATATTTCAGATTTTATCATCAATAATCAACAAAACACCGGGTATACCTGATTTTCGAAAATTCAAATACCTTTGCATTTATCGGAATCAGGCCGGTGTTTAAACAAACATTAATTTTCGAACAATAAAAATTCAATTTTTTTAAAAAAAAAGCGTATATATATTATTAAAGAGAGCTTTAATATGTATATTTGCTGTAAATCATTTACCTTGTTCGGAATAAATGCGGTTCCTGTTAATGTAGAAGTTTCCATCACTCCGGGGCTGGCCAAGTTTGAAATTATCGGTTTGCCTGATGCCAGCATCCGCGAATCAAAAGAGCGTATTTTTCAAAGTCTGCAGGCATGCGGTTATGAAATTCCGCCTGGCAATGTTACGGTTAATCTGGCTCCGGCGGAACTGCGGAAAAAAGGCGCTCTTTTTGATCTGCCTATTGCGCTCGGTATGGCAATGGCAGCGGGTTATGTTAAATCGTCCCTGGAAACGCAAAGTGTCATGATGGCAGGCGAACTCTCGCTTACCGGCATAGTGCTTCCGGTAAGCGGAATTTTCAACGCTGCCTATACCTGCAGCAAGAAAAATATCGGCATACT
>DNNS01000666.1 GCA_003497555.1 Spirochaetia bacterium | reverse complement strand
ATTTTCCAGGGAGGATTTTATGAGCAATACATCAACACTTCTAAAACAGGAATGGCCGGGTGCACACTGGATTGATAATGAAGAAATACATGCAGTTACCCGTGTATTAACCGCCCAGTCGCCGTTTCGTTATTATGGTCCGGATTTGCAGCGGGAAGCGGAACAGTTTGAAAAGGAATTCGCAGCTCTTTGCGGTGTTCCACATTGCCTGGGAGTATCAAGCGGTACAACTGCTCTGCAGGTATCGCTTGCGTCCATGGGTGCCGGACCCGGTGATGAAATAGTTGTGCCGGGATATTTTTGGGTATCCACCGTAGGAGCAGTAATCCGCAGCGGAGCTGTTCCGGTACTGGCGGATGTTGACGATTCCCTGTCCCTTGATCCCGCTGATTTGGAAAGAAAAATCACCGGCCGCACCAAAGTTGTTATTATGGTACATATGGGCGGAGTAATCGGGCAGGCGGAAAAAGTTTCCGCTATCTGCCGGAAACGCGGAATAAAGCTTCTGGAAGACTGCGCCCAGGCTGCCGGAGTTTCCAGATTCGGTAAAATGGCCGGTACTTTCGGAGATATGGGAATTTTTTCCTTTCAGCTCAATAAAAATATTACGGCCGGTGAAGGCGGAGCAATAATAACGTCTGATAATAATCTTTATGAACGGGCATGCGCCGTACATGATCTGGGTTATACGCGCAACAGTTCCGGCAGGCTGGTGCTTGATGACGAGAACAAACAATTTTGGGGAATCGGCTGCCGCATGAATGAAATGACTGCTGCAGTTCTCAGAATACAGATACAAAAAATGCCTAAAATTCTGAATACCATGCGCACGCTTAAACATGAAATTTGCAGTATTATTGAAGGCTACCAGGGTATAAAAAATATTACAGTTGCCGACCCTAATGGTGAAAGCGGAGCTTTTTTAAAAATGATTTTTGATGTTCCTGCCGTATCCATGGATTTTAAAAAATCGCTGATCGCAAACGGTATTAAAACCCGGGCCAACGCCCTGTACCCTATTCACATGCAGGAATGGGGACTGCATATTTATTATAATGTAAAAAGTCTGGTAAACAAAAAATCAATCTGCGGACATCATTCCGTATGGGAGCTTGCGGAGAACAGCTTTGCAGCAGATTACCGTTACAGCCGCGGAACCCTTCCTTATCTTGATGATCTGACGGAACGGATAGTAATTTTCTGCCAGCCGTCGGTATATACTGCGCTGGAAAAGAATGTTATACTTGATGCCTTCCGCAGCTCCTGTACCGACCTGCTTCAAAAAAAAGTCTTATAAAATCAAACAGGCCGCGAAACAACTGCCGGGATTAAAGCCNNGAGAAACAGGATTTCCGGAATGCTCAAAGCGGTAATTTTTGATTTTGACGGAACACTTGCCGATACTGAACCGCTGCACTTTAAAGCCTGGTCGCGAGCCATGTCTGCATACGGGTTGATAATAACCAGAAGATTTTATATGCAGAAATATGTGGGTATTCCGGATGAAGAGATAGCTGATCAGCTGATCAGAAATAATAGTTTACCGATAAAAATTCATAAAGCCCTGCAAAACAAAAAAAAACAATACGATTTATTGCTGAAAAGCCGTCCCGCGGTTTTTTTTTCGTATGCCGAACAAACAATTGAAAATCTTTTTTCCCGAGGTATCAGGCTGGCTATTGCCACTGCCGGTATGTCGCAAGAGGTAACAATTCTGCTCAGGCAGAACAGGCTGTATAAATATTTTATCTCAATTGTAGGCAGGGATCAGGTTACAAAAAATAAACCGCATCCGGAATGCTACCGCAAGGCTATTTCGGCACTGGGCTTTAAGCCCGGTGAATGTATGGCTGTTGAAGACAGTTTTAACGGCATACAGGCCGCAAAAGCCGCCGGGCTTTTTTGTATTGCTGTAAAAAAAAGAATCTGCATCAGCGACACTCTTCAGGCAGCGGATAAAATCGTCTTTAGTTTACAGTCTGTTGACAGATATTTCAAAAAAATTATTACTGGTAATAACAGTGCGGGCTGCTGATGAAAAAAGAAAAAATCGGCTGCTGCGGAGCTTACTGCGGAACTTGTCCTGCCTTAAAAAAAGGACTATGTAAAGGATGCAAGACGGGATTTATAACCGGGGAAAGAAATCTGTCAAAAGCCAGATGCAAAATAAAAATCTGCTGTATTCAAAACGGATTTAATACATGTGCTGATTGCAGTTTATTTACTTCCTGCGGGATAATACAGAATTTTTATATTAAGAAAGGTTATAAATATAAAAAATATAAAAATGCAATAGAATTTATCCGTGCCAGCGGTTATGACAAATTTTTAAAAAATACGGTTCACTGGAAAATTCAATACGGAAAAATAATTTAATTTTTTTCTCACGAAAAAATCTGGATTTTACGAGGATTTGTCTGAAAACCGGCAATCCTGGACAAATTTGTACTTTGACATTTCTGCATCAATTCAGACAGTGGCCGCATATTTAATATTTAAGAAATGCCTTTTCGCAGAGAATCCGGTGTTCAGTACACTCTGCGCCTGGACTGTAAACTTTGTGATTATTTTTCCCCCCATTTATAAAAAAGTGGCAAAATTTGTAAAAAAAAATTATTTTTTCAAAAAAAGGGGGGGGCTTTTTTAACAGAATTTACACCCCGCTCTGCGCCTCTTGCGCGTGGCTTGCTTGTGCGTTTGCTGCTCTGCGGTTNNCCAAGAAATAAATTTGCACCCCTGCTTGACAGGCAATAAAACATGTATTATAATGTATTATAGTATACATAGAGATACATATTATGGTCTTGCAGAACATTGAAAAAAAAACAGCAATTCCCATTTACAAACAGGTATACGGCTTCCTGCAGGAAGATATAGCTCAGGGGCGCTATAATAATACCGGCAAGCTGCCTGCGGAGCCGGAACTGGCTGCTCTTTACGGGGTAAGCCGTGTTACCATCCGTAAAATGCTCTCCATATTTGAAAAAAAAGGAATTATTGTCAAACAAAAGGGCAAAGGCACTTTTATAGCAGATGAAAAAAACCGCATTAATAAAAAAAAATTATTTCGCGTAATTTGTTCCGATTACGAAGTAATTTCCAATAAAAACAAAGCGCCGCTTAATTATTTTATAATTACGCGTCTGATGAACGGAATCATCAGAGCCATGGATT
>DNNS01000554.1 GCA_003497555.1 Spirochaetia bacterium | reverse complement strand
CCGGAGTTTTTCATGCCAGATAAACCTAATATACTTCTGTTTTTTACCGATATGCAGCGCGCTGATACCATCGGCGCTCTTGGAAACCCGGTAATAAAAACTCCGGCTCTGGACCGGCTGGTAAAAGACGGTACTTCTTTTACCAATGCATTTACCCCCTGCCCGGTCTGCATACCGGCCCGTTGTTCCATGCAATACGGGCTTTATCCTTCTGCCACCAAATGCGCGGAAAATTACGCCATGATGAGTGATAATGAAGCATCTTATCCGCAGATGCTCGGCAGCGCCGGTTATCGCACGCATGCTGTCGGCAAATGTCATTTTTCGCCGGTATGGGATGCCCTGCGCGGTTTTCATACGCGGGAAACCCAGGAAGAAGGAGTTCCTGCTGATGACGATTACAGTAAATATTTGATGCAAAACGGTATTGATGATTATGAGCCGCACGGGGTGCGCAGTGAAATGTACTATATCCCACAGCCATCGCGTCTGCCGGAGAAACATCATCCTTCCCAGTGGGTTGGCGATCGTTCGCTGAATTTTATTACCCGTACCAGGGAACCATGGTGTTTATTTTCCAGCTTTATTCATCCGCATCCGCCATTTACTCCGCCCCGTCCCTGGCATAAATTATACCGTCCGCATAATATGCCGCTTCCCAGGATAACCCAGGATATGGAATCGCTTTATACTTCCATTAACCGTATCCAGAACCGTTATAAATACCAGGATCACGGAATCAATCTCAATCTGCTCCGTTTACAGAAAGCCTATTATTATGCAGCTATTTCTTTTGTTGATTATCAAATCGGCAGAATCATCGAGTATCTTGAAAAAAGCGGGCAAATCGACAACACCCTGATCATTTTTACTTCTGATCACGGGGAGTATCTGGGCGATTATCATTGTTTCGGGAAACGCTCCATGCACGATGCTTCTGCACGCATTCCCTTTATTATCCGTTATCCGGAAAAATACAGCCGTAACCGGCAAAGCGATCTGCCGGTAAGTCTGGTTGATGTTATGCCTACTTTTCTGGGAGCTGCCGGTATAAACCAGCCGGAACATCTGCACGGACTCGATATCAACGCGCTTCTTTCCGGCAGTAAAAAACGCGAATATGTTTTTTCCCAGTGGTCGCGCTGCACCAATGCCCAGTATATGATTGCGGGCCGGGAATGGAAATATTTTTATTCCGCTGCTGACGAAAAGGAATTTTTATTTAACCGCATTACCGATCCGCAGGAAACGCGCAACGCTGCATCCCTTGCCTGCAATTCCGAAGTAAAAAAAAGACTGCGCACTGAACTTATGAATTTTTTACAGCGTACCGGCGAAAATGAGGCAATGGACGAAACGACCATGACCTGGAAAAAATTTCCTGCGAAAAATGCCGGTCAGGATTATAATACCGGAAACCTGTTTTCATCTACGCATTTACCTGCCGATCCCGACTCCTGTCTGCTTTTGCAGGATCCGCCGGAAAAAAAGATGCCCGATTCCGCCGGGTATAAAAGATATTCGGCTTTATAAATATTATCCGATATCAGGCTGCCGGTTTTTAAAGTCGATTTAGCCGTGGCCGATATTATAAAAGACCCTGTGCCGGGAGGATCAGAGTGTTGCGCTGCCCGACGAAAAACGCGGCAAATAAAAACAATGAAAACAAAAAACCGCTGATGTGCAACGATAAAAATTTGCTTATTTACGATTATCGAATTCCCCTTGAGGAGTGCGATTATACTTTTTTTTAATTGGAAAAGATAATGAATGAAATGCTTAAATATGTATATATAACAGGTTCGCTTGTACTATTCGGACTGAAAACCGGTATGGGCTGGTAAAATGCCGGCACAAGTAAATATTGATCCTCCGCTTGCGGCTGTTCTTAACATGCAGAATGATCGGGAAAATTTTGAAAAGGCCCATGATTTTTCTCCGCAGGATTATTTAATACGTATTTATGAATGGAATGCGCCGTCTATAAGCCTTGGTATTTCACAAGATCCCGGGGCCGTACGGAAAATAATTCCGGATATCGAAATAGTACAGCGCATTACCGGCGGCCGGGCGGTGCTGCATGATAATGAAATCACATATTCCATAGCCGCATCTGTTTACAGTCTTTTTTTCGGCGGTTCTCTGTATGATACCTACAAAAAAATCTCCAGTGTACTGGAAGCATTTTTTCTGCGCATCGGTGTTCCGGCAGCAGTACAGCGGCAAAAAAAGCACAGTGCTGTTCCCGGCCGCAGCCAGGTGTGTTTTGCTTCCCCGTCGCTTTATGAGATTACCACTCCCCTGGGGAAAATAGCCGGCTCGGCACAGAAACGCGATGCACAGGCTTTTCTGCAGCACGGATCCATTCCGGTACATACAACCCAGTCGAAATGCCGGGAATTATTCATGGAAAAAAATTCCCCGGATACAGATTACTGCGCCATTGCAGATTTTCTTAAAAATCCCGATATAATTCAATTAAAAAATATTTTAGCCGATGAATTTCAAAAATTTATTGACAGGCATTAATTTATAAAAAATTTTATTGCCGTATTTACAATGATTTTTGCAAATATCCAAAAATTAATTTAATCCTCTTTATTGATATTCGTAACCTGCAGCGGAACGATTTTGACAAATAATAATTTATAATCAGCATGACCTTGTCAACATATTTTGACTTTTTTGTGTTGCGGAATTTTGACTTTTTTGCTGTTTCAGCGTAGTATATATCATTCCATGAGCAGTATTCTTTACAGCTATTCATAGGTTCCCGGAAAATTTTATCGATAATAAAGGAGCTTGTCTTTGAGCAAGAACAAACCAAAAATAATACCGGTTTTTATTGAAGATGAGATGAAAACTTCCTATCTTACCTATGCCATGAGCGTTATTGTCGCACGCGCCCTGCCTGACGCACGCGACGGTCTTAAACCTGTACACCGGCGAATTCTTTTCGGTATGCACGAACTTGGAGTATCATGGAACAAACCCTATAAAAAATGCGCCAGAATTGTCGGAGACGTGCTTGGTAAATATCACCCGCACGGAGATGCTGCAGTTTACGATGCCCTGGTGCGTTTGGCCCAGGATTTTTCCCTGCGCTATCCCTTGATTGACGGGCAGGGTAATTTCGGCTCTATTGACGGCGACATGCCTGCTGCCATGCGTTATACCGAAGCGCGCCTGGAACGCATTGCCGAAGAAATGCTCAGAGACATTGATAAAGAAACCGTTGACTTTCAGAATAATTTTGACGATACCATGAAAGAACCGGTAGTGCTTCCGGCTGCCATTCCCAATCTGCTGATTAACGGAGCTTCCGGCATTGCTGTGGGCATGGCCACCAATATGCCCCCGCATAATCTGCGTGAAATTGTCAAGGCCATTCATTATTATATTGACAACCCCGGGTGTGATATCAATGAATTGATCAAATTCGTCAAAGGCCCGGACTTTCCCACTTGCGGATTAATCTGCGGCAGTAAAGGCATTAAAGAAGCCTACCGTACAGGCCGGGGCATTGTCAAGGTACGCGGGCGCGTTACCATTGAAGAAACCAAAGCCAAAAGAGACGCTATTATTATTACGGAAATTCCCTATCTGGTAAATAAATCCTACATGATCCAGAAAATTGCGGAACTGGTAAAAGAAGAAAAAATCAAGGGTATTGCAGCCTTGCGCGATGAATCCGATAAAAGCGGAATCAGGGTTGTAGTTGAACTTAAAAAAGACATCAACCCCCAGATTATATTAAACCAGATTTACAAGCATACTTCCCTGGAATCAACTTTCGGTATTATTAATCTGGCCCTGGTAAATAATGAGCCGAAAATTCTGAATCTGAAAGAACTGATTTTTCATTTTGTCAATCACCGCAATGAAGTGATCGTACGGCGTATAAAATTCGATTTAGCCAAGGCCGAAGCCCGGGCGCATATTATTGAGGGACTGATTATTGCCATTAATAATATTGACGAAGTGATAAAAATCATCAAAAAAAGCGAAAGCGCAGACAAGGCGCGCAGCGCTTTAATGGACAGATTCAGCCTTTCCGAAATTCAGGCCCAGGCCATACTTGATATGCAGCTGCGCAGGCTGGCATCGCTCGAAGTCGCCAAACTGAAAGAAGAATTTGCAGAACTGCAAAAACTTATTGCCTATCTTAAAGACCTCCTTGCCAACCCCTTGAAAATTCTTGCCCTCATCAAAGACGAACTTACCCAGATTGCCGAAAAATTCGGAGACGACCGGCGTACAGAAATCACCTCTGAAATCGGCGAAGAACTTGATCCCGAAGATTATATATTAAAAGAAAACATGGTTATTGCCATTACCAATTCCGGATACATTAAACGCACCCCGGCATCCATTTATAAAAAACAAAACCGCGGCGGGCAGGGAGTAGCAGCGGCGTCCCTGAAAGACGAAGATTTAATGTCGCATCTTTTTGTAGCTTCCACGCACGACAATATTCTGTTTATTACCAACAAGGGCAAGGCCTTCTGGATGAAAATTCATGAACTGCCCGAAGGTTCCCGCACCAACCAGGGTAAAAACATCAAACTGCTGCTTAATCTAAGCGCCAATGAAGAAATCAACAGTCTTATCAAATTTGCCGAATTCCGCGAAGATCATTTTATTCTTATGATAACCGCCCGCGGAATTGTAAAAAAATCTCCGGTCTCTGTTCTTGAAAACGCCAAAAAACGCGGTATTCAGGCTATTGCTCTTGAGAACGATGATTTTCTGGTTGGTACGGTTCTTACTACCGGCAGCGATGAAGTAATACTTGTAACCCGCAAGGGCCTGGCGCTTAAAACCAGCGAAAAAAGCATACGCATCATGGGCAGAACAGCGCGCGGCATCAGGGGCATAAGACTCGGTAAAGACGATGAAGTCGTAGGCATTGAAGTAGTAGATCAGAAAAATCATCTGCTGATCGCTACAGAAAAAGGCTACGGGAAAAAGCTTGCTTTCAGCGCGTTTAATGCCAAAGGCCGCGGCGGTAAAGGCCAGATCTGCATGAAAACCGATCAAAAAACCGGTGAAATAGCCTCGGTTAAATCCATCGGCACCAATGACGGCCTGCTTATCATAACTTCCCGCGGCAAAATAATCAGCATAGATCCTTCCACTATTTCAGTGCTGGGCCGGCCGGCCAAAGGCGTTCGCCTGGTTTCGGTTACCGAACCTGATTTTGTTGCAGCAGCTGCCAAAATCGAAAGTGTAGAATAATAAATTTGATTTTTACTGTTACCCGCAGCTCTATTCTGTCCATTTAATTCCCTGGTCAATATTTAATTTTAATTCAATTGAAACATTATTATAATTTACAATATCAACCTTATAAGGTATATTCGAATCCTCGATATCTGTTTTTATCATGGTCAAATTTGTTACACTGCAGTTGTCAACTATACATATATCATAATCTGAATTATACTCGTTTTCTCCGGATGCTCTTGAACCAAATAATATAATATCCGGCTTTCCATCACTATGCTTGTATATAATTTTTCTGATAGCAGAAAAATATTTATTGTCTGATAGTTTCATAAATAAACGATCAATGAACAGGATATTCCTTTTTTTTTGCCCTAAACTATTATACCCCTTTTCCCGCCCAAATTCAATCTTCCGATCAAAAGTTTTTCGTAACGTCTTAACTTACCGGGCTTATTGCAGCCTCTCCCGCCGGATTTCTGCATTTTCCTTCCCGGAAATACCGGAAGCAGGGTGAAATTTTAAACAGGGTTAACAGAAAAAATCAGGAAAAAATTCCGGCAAACTGGCGGAGGGGATTTTGAGCGGTAAAAAAAGTTTTATAATTTATTCCGGCTGCCCTGCAGGCCAGTTCCATATTTTTTATATGCCGGTCAACAAGCCTGCGGTATTCAGCTGATAAAACTCCGTCAAAATACATTTTTTCTCCGCTTTCCGAATCAATAAATACATTGCCGCTTTTGATATTCAGGGTATATTCACTGCTGTCAATAAAATGAACACAGGTAAGCAGGCATTTTTTCAGCGTGAATTTTGCCAGTTCCTTTGCCAGCTTTTCCGGATCAATATAAAAATCAGAAACCAGATACAAGCGGCTGTTTTGGGGAATCGCGGCTATTGCTTCAGAAAAAACCCGGCAGTAATCTGTGATCTGCCGATCAGCGCCGCAAATATACTCATGCATTTTCTGCAGGATTTTCTGGGGAGAAATGATTTTTTCAGCTGCAAGCGGTTCATGCAGGCGGGTGGAAAAAAAACTGAAAGCTGCGGGCTGGCGGTGAATAATAAAGGCATAACAGAAATACCTGCACAAGTTTTCCAGCGCGGGAATTTTACCGGCATAATTATACCGGCTGCGCATGGATGAAGAGACATCAAATAAAATTGCCGAAACCGGATTTTGTTCGTCATCGCGCGTTTTTAAAAACAGCTTTCCGCTTTTGGCGTAAATCCGCCAGTTAATATGCCGCAGGCTGTCTCCGGCCGTATAATTTTCGTGTTCGCGGAATTCACTGCTGCCGCCGC
>DNNS01000654.1 GCA_003497555.1 Spirochaetia bacterium | reverse complement strand
AAATGAGGAGTTAACATGCAAAGATCTATCATTTTTTTAGGATGCATCTTTTCTTTTATTATTGCCCGGAATTCCGTAGACGTAACCCAATGGAAAGGTTTTAACCTGTTAGAGAAGTTCGGCAAGAGCAATAAACCCTTTTTAGAAGAAGATTTTCAGCTTATAAAGGAGTTAGGCTTTAACTTTGTGCGGCTGCCTATTGACTACCGTTCTTATGTAAACGGCGATGACTGGTACAATTTTAATGAAGCATCTCTTAATGAGATTGACCAGGCAGTGGAATGGGGAAAAAAGTATGGCATCCACATATGCATTAATCTGCACCGCGGCCCCGGTTTCTGTATTAATCCGCCGGCGGAAAAACTAAATTTGTGGTCTGACGATGATGCGCTCCAGGCTTTTTGCGATCACTGGCGTATGTTCGCCAAAAGATACAAAGGCATAGCTCCGGAAAATCTGACTTTCAATCTGCTGAATGAACCTGCACGCGCCAGGCCGGAGCAGTATATTAAGGTGTTCAGCGCGGCGATCGAGGTAATTCACGCTATTGATAACAAAAGGCTTATTATTGTAGATGGCATGGACGTGGGTAAGACGCCATATACAAATTTCACAGGTCTGGATTTTGTTATACAGTCAACCCGCGGTTATCAGCCGGGCGCTATTTCGCATTACCGCGCATCTTGGGTAAAAGGTTCAGATAAAATGCCCGTGCCTGTCTGGCCGCCGGTGCCATCCATACCCGCCTACTTTTACGGTCCGCAAAAGGTCAAGGATGGGCTTATGGGTCCGCTTGAACTTAAAGGCAATTTCGCGGCGGGGACAGTGATTATCTACGATGTTAATATCGTATCCGAGAAATCGTTAATTATTATAAAAGCTGATGGCCTGGAGTTTTACCGTAAGGATTTTATCCCAAAGGATGGAAAAGGTGAATGGACAGAAGTTGTATACATGAAGCAGTATCATCGTTTCCAGAATGTATACAATAAAGCGTTCAGCGCTGTTTTGAAAGCAGCGGCCAGTACGTTGTTGATAGAAAACATAGACGGGGATTGGATGACTATCAATTCACTCAAGCTGGAGATGCCAAACGGCGTGCGAAGTGAATTCGTGACGGATAAGACCTGGGGGCAAAAGCAGATCACAGTTACTATAAAGCCTGACGGTAGCCTTGATGATATTCCCGGTTTTATTCCAGAAAAGATCCTGGATGACTACATTGCACCCTGGCTGGCTATCAAGGCGCAGGGGGTAAATATTTTCGTCGGCGAGTGGGGTTCTTATAACAAGACACCGCATGACGTGTCGCTGGCATGGATGCGCTCCTGGCTCAGGCGTTATAAAGAAAACGAAATCGGCTGGTGCCTGTGGAACTTTCGCGGACCCTTCGGTATCCTGGATAGCGAGCGTACAGATGTGCAGTATGAGGATTGGCACGGACACAAACTCGACCGCAAGATGCTGGAAATGCTTCGGGAATAATAATATATAGGTAAGCATTCCCGGGAGATTTGTTTTTATCCCATTCCGTTAATGTTCTGTTATTTTTTCAAAAAAGGCCGGTTTTTGAAAAAAATGCCAAGAATATTACTTAAAACCTGATTATAATATATTCATAATATTATTTATCAACAGGATAACAGCATGAAAACACAACTTGCCTCTCCGGAAGTAATCCGGAAAATTCACGAAACATCTCTCGCTATTCTGGAAAAAACCGGCGTTATTGTACCGCATCCCGCAATGCTTGAATTATTTGCCGCTGCCGGCGCCAAGGTTGACCGTGAAAAACAGCGCGTGCGTATTCCGGCCGGGCTGGTTATGAAAATGCTTAAACTTGCCGGTAAAAAATATACGCTTTACGGCAGAGATATAGAAAAAAAAGCTGAATTCGGCATGGGTAAAACTAATTATAACAGCATTGCAGGGGAAGCTTTATGGCTGGAAAATCCCGGTGAAGAAAGACGCTACACGGAATTTTCCGATGTGGCAAAAGCCGTGCGTCTGGCTGACGGCCTGGAGATGATAAATATCTGCGGAGCCATGTCTGATCCGCACGGAATGCCGGTTTCCTGGCGCTGCGTAGCTGTAGCTGCTGAAATGATCAGAAACACCGTCAAGCCCATTACTTTCTGGTTTCATGACCGCGCTTCGGCCTGTTTTATTGTGGAACTGGTTACAGCCCTGCGCGGCGGTGAAAAAGCAGCTGCTGAAAAACCCCTGTGCTATCCTTTTCTTGAACCTATCAGCCCGCTTTCTTTTCCTTTTGACGGAATTGATTTATTATTTGAAACTTCCAGAATAGACATGCCGGTGCATATCGGGCCCATGGCGCAGATGGGCATGTCAGCTCCCTGCACTATTGCCGGAACCATTGCTCTGGAAAACGCTGAAATTCTGGCAGGCATCTGCATTACTCAGCTTGTTAAAAAAGGCATTCCGGTCTGTTACGGAGGAATCTGTCACGCTTTTGACATGTCCAGCACGCAGATGATTTTTTCCGGACCGGAACAGGCGATCTTCGGAGTGCTGGCCTGCCAGATGGGAAAATTTTACGGCCTGCCGGTGTATGTAAATAACGGGCTTACTGATTCCAAAGTTCCTGATGCCCAGGCCGGCATGGAAATTGCCGCTACTCTTTTTGCCGGCAGAAGCGCGGGCGCTGATATTTTCGGACACCAGGGAATCTGCGGCGTGGATCAGGCAACATCGCTTGACATGCTGGTGCTGCAGAATGAAGTGATTTCGTATGTAGAAAGCATTAACCGCGAAGTTGAATTCAGTGCCGAAACTTTTGCGTTAAAAATTATTGAAGAAATCGGCCCCAAGGGTTCATTTTTGGAACATGAGCATACATTGGAGCATTTCCGCAAAGAGCTTTACTTTCCGCGTCTGGCGGATCGTAATTTTTACGAACCGTGGAAAAATAAAGGCGCTAAAGATATGGCAGAGCGCGTAGCAGAAAGAAAAAAAGAGATTCTTTCTTCTCATCAGCCGCATCCGATTGATACAAAACTTGATCAGGAATTATCGCGTATTGTC
>DNNS01000010.1 GCA_003497555.1 Spirochaetia bacterium | reverse complement strand
ATAATATTTTCGATAATACATATGCTAACTGTTCTTCATATTCGGTGTTATACGCCTCAAACAATTATTTTGGTCAACGAAATTGGAACGATAAAAAAATTAATGCTTCCATCAATACATGGACTCCCTGGGCAAACTCTTTTATGAATTTTACTACTGACTGGACTAGTCCTGCAATTCCGGGCAATATAAATGCAGTTAAAAATACATCGTATGAAATAGTTTTATCCTGGAATGCGGTTGCTGATAATGATTTTTCAAATTACAACATATTTAGAACAACCGAGGCTAATTGTAACTATTTATCTGATTCGAATATCATATCAAAAGTATACACTAAAACAACAACGTCATTTACCAATACAATAACTCAACCAGGTAATTATTATTACTACATTACTGCCGTGGATATTTACAGCAATGAAAGCTGGTACTCATCATGTTCTCCAATAATAACAGTTGAACAAATAACAAATCCAACGATATCAAGCTGTACGCCAATAGCAACAAACGCGATAATAATAGACTGGATTGATTTAAGTAATGAAGATGCTTATCTTTTATATAGAAGCACTGTAAGCAATACAAACACTGCCATACTTATATCGGCCATATTATCAAACGTTAATCACTACACAAATAATAACTTATTACCAAATACGACATATTATTATTGGCTAAAATCTTCAAATATAAGTGGCGTATCTAAACATTCTACAGCTGTATGTGCAACAACATACCCAATGATTCCAGATGTTCCAATTATTCAGTCAGTTATTGTTAATTCACCAAATGATATTACAGTTACATGGCAGGATGTAGCACGTGAAACCGCATATTTGCTATATACTAATACCGAAACAAATACAGCAGGAGCTTCTATTTGCACAACACTGGCTGCTGATGTAACCAGCTATAATAATACTGGATTAAAGGTGTTGACAAAATACTATTATTGGCTAAAATCTTCAAATATCAGCGGTATGTCTGATTTTTCAGCAACTACTTCAGGTACTACACTAAAAGAATATGATATAATAGCGCCGAATATTGTTTTTATGCCGACAAACGGGCTTTTTTTAACTAATATTTTATTAAGCATTGCTGCGTCCGATAATGAGACAATTTCTGAAAAAATAAAAATTTATTATACGTTTGACGAAAAAGAACCTCAAATGAAAGATGAAAACCGATACAGTGAAAAAATACTATTTAAAACCGGACATACTTACATAATATCTGCAATTGCTGTTGATGAAATGGGGAATCGAGCATCAATTTTGAATCAAAAATATACAATAGATTGTTTTGCGGACATGACTTTAAATCAAAAAACGAAAGAAATACTATCTCATTTATCTTCTGTGCAAGCTATTGAATTAAAGGGAATGGGTTATAAGGAAAAAGAAATTGAATATCTTGCAACTGCAAAAGATGATGTTACTGCGACTATTATAACTGAACCGTCTCAGCCAGTAGGAATTATGCTTAAATCTTTACAGGGCGGATTTATAGTAAAAAAAATACATATAAAAAATCTTGACGGAACAATAGTACAGGAAATACAATGTTCAGGTTTCAATAATAATGTTATGATGGTTTACTGGGATAAGAATACTAGAAACGGAAGTCGGGTAAAAACCGGCATTTATGTGATATCCATTGAATATTTTGATAATAATGTACCAAAAAATATAACAAGATTATTGGTAGTGGCCAATTAATTGGTAAAAGATGAAAAACATATTAATATTTGCTATTATTATTCTTGGTGTTCATTTGCTTAGTGGAGCTTTTGAAGAATCGATAGAAGGGGTATATGCTAAAGGCATTGGCGGGGTCTGTATGTCATGTCTTTCTGTATCTTCTTTGTGCAGAAATCCTGCAATTGCTGCGCAATTGGAACATATTAATTTTGGAATCAGTTCAGGCCTAATAGGGATAGGCAGCGATGAAGGACATATCTTGGATATAACAGCTCTTGCGGGCACTTCTTTATATAAAAAACATTTAGGATTATCCGGCGGTTTTAAATATAAAGGACTTTCAGATATTGCATATCCGGGATTAAACAACATTGCTTATTCAGAAATATTGGCAGAATTAAATGCGTCAGTTGGTTTTTTCAAATATTTTTCTATTGGAGCAGGAGGGATATTTCAGCAATGGAATGTTGGCGGGGATCGTAACTATTTATCAGGAAAAAATTATAATTTCAAAGTCGGTCTTTACGTGCACAAAATTGCAAAAATATTATCTATAGGAATGGTAGCTGAGAATCTTTTTGGCGGCAAGGTAGATAGTGGAAACGGATTTTCTGAAGAAATTATAAAAAAAATTAATTTTTCAATTAGTTTCGATACCAAAATAATTGAAACAGGTCTTCAAGGGGAATATATAATTAATGCAGGTTTTTTTAACACAGGAATTGGTTGTTCACTATTTTTATTTAAAAGAATACTTCATATAAGCATGGGTTGCCTTTTTAAAGAAAATTTTATGACTATTATACCAACAGCAGGCTTTCAATTTGCAATAAAAGAATTATACGGTATTGAGTATGCATTTCAATACCCGGTTTCATTTTTAGACAGCTATGGTCGACATTATGTTGAATTAAATGTAAAATTTGGCAAATGAATAATATTAAAACAAAAGGCTGCTCAGCAAAATCTGTGAGTGAATTTCGGCTTTGAAAAGTACCCTATATGCCTTCCACGCAGAGAATGTATAGGATTTTGAATTTTTCCATCAACAAAATCCTACCCTAGTTTTACTGAAAAATCAAATTTTTATCACCTATTTTCCATAATTTTTATCCCCTTGTAGAAAAAATCTAAAATTCTAGAAAAATTCCCGTTTTTCTCGGCCAAAATCCCAAATTTCGCATTCCAAAACCGCCCATCTCTGCTACTGACACCCTCAAGCATATTTTTCAGTCCGCTCATTCACAGACCAATCATCCAGAAAAGGCTCTCTCGTCATCTCCTCGTATTCTGTAAACCGCAACGATACTGACCAGCCTCCGCAATCTATTTGACCACCCTGCCGCAATTAATCTGACCATCCCTTTATCTGTCTTCCTGCTATACTCATGCGAACACCATCAAAGGAGTCCGCATGGCAAGGAGACTAACAATGACAAATCTTTCAGAGGTGATTCGCCGACTACGAAACGGCGCGTGCTTCAATTCCAACAAAGAACTTGGAACACACCGCACTACGATCCGTAGTCTGCATTCTTTAGCTCAAGCTCAAGACTGGCTAAGCCCGCTTATTCCGCTGCCGGATGAATCCATAATTCAGCAGCGCCATTACCAGGCCGGAAAACCAAATCCAAAAGAAAAAATTCTTTCTGCATATCTTGACGAACTCAAGCGCTGGTATATGGAAGAAAAAAAATCTTTCGTTGTAATTCACACATTGCTTTCTGAACGTCTTGCCGAAGGCGTTACTATCAGTGAAACAACGCTGCGTCTTCGTCTTGTCCGGAGTAATCTTGATTCATCCAAAACAATTGAAACATTTGATTTTGGATGCGCGCCGAAATTATCAAAAACAGTGACCAGGGAATTTTGTGCCTGCGATTTTATCGTTCGCAAGGAAAATATTTTTTTTCTTGGCGCATCAGGCGCAGGCAAAACACATCTTGCTCAAGCAATAGGCCATGAGGCAGCCCGTCGCGGATATGATGTATACTGCGAACGGACTGCGGTGATACTACAACAGCTCAATGCCGCGCGGGGTGATGGTACTAATGAAAAAAAATGAAACATCTCAAAGACCTTCCGCTTTTAGTGCTTGACGATTTCGGGCTGCAGGATCTGACAGCAAATCAATAGGATGATCTATACGAAATTATCTGCGGAAGATATGAAAAAACAGCAACGATAATAACTTCGAACCGTGATGTCAGCGAATGGTTTTCTATGTTTCGTAATCAACTGATTGCATCGGCAGCTATTGATCGGCTTGTACATCGGACTCACAAAATCACAATTGAATCGGGAAGCTAACTGCTCAAACAATTTAACGAAAGGCATACTGAAAAAAAAATTGACATGAAAAAAAATCATAGTATGCT
>DNNS01000012.1 GCA_003497555.1 Spirochaetia bacterium | reverse complement strand
GATTTTAAGATGAAGGTCGATGTTTCTGTAATGATAGTCGTAAATATCAAAAAAAGAGCCGGCATCAGCATCTGCAAGGCCGTTGATGAAATGGGTGCTGCGTTCAGGATCTGATGTTATACCTCCCATAGATATCAATACTTTCGGATTAGCCGCCTTGATAACAGGATAACTGACTTCAAGCAGTTTTTTAAATTCAGAAGCTCCGCCATCCCAATGGCTTGCAGCATCAGGTTCGTTCCAGATACTAAAGCATTTAACATCAGGATAACGGGCTGCGACTTTTTCTGCATAGGCAGCAAAATCAGCAAAATTTTCCGGATTTCCGCCATAGGAGTTAACCTTTTTAACTCTCCATAGCGGCGGATAGGTCAGATTATAATAAATATTAAACTTATATGCGCAGAGAGCATTATAGCTGGCATCACCCAAGGACCAGTCCCATTTTTCCTGTTCCCGTTCAAAAATACGCCAAGCTAAATTACCCCTCACCCATGATATGCCCATATTTTTTACCAGGGGAAGTTCTTTGTGCCCATTTTGAAATATATTATGACAATATATGCCGATAGGTGAAGAATCCGGATTAAGCGCTGTGATTGGTTTTAATATAGCCCCGGTCACTGTCTTGTTATAAATGATCGCTCCCTTTTGAACAAGTGAATAGTGAATAATAAAGAAACCGCGGCGTGAATTCGGAATAATGATTTCACGGGTTAATATGGTTTTTGCTTCCAAATTTACAGTACGTTGTTCCGGCTCTTCACCGATACCGTGAAAGTCTGTGCTTCTGATGATTTCATGGCATTGTCCTGAAATTCCTTTGAGATTGTTGAACACCAATTGCAGTTTGATATCATTAGTGCCGAATTCGATATTTCCGGGTGTACTGCTGTTCACTTTAAATTCCGGTTCTGCTGCGAATACAAAAATCACGGCAGAAGAAACCACTAGAAATACAGATAATTTTTGGATTAATAACATCATTTTTTCCTCCTTTATTTCAGCTATTCACAGGTTTAAAAAAATCAATGGATGGTTTTTTATGTTCATCGGCTTTAACTGCTTCCATCACTTTTACACGAGAGTTAATTTTACCCTCCAGATACCGGTTACCGATCATTTCCGCGTATTCGTTGACCATAGCTTGTATATCAAAACCGATATATATACTTTTTTTAAATTTATTTGAGTTTTTATAAAAATTACAGTGAGAAATGATTTCAATATCACGGGGAATATGCAAGCCTGCCTTTCTTATGCCGTTAACAGCATAATCTCTCAGGGATTCATTTAAAACAAGCAGAACGTCCGGCTTTTTTTTAAAATTTTGTTTCATCAGCAATTCAACAATTTTTCCAGACCAGGGCAAAGCTTTCTTGCATAAACATGAGCCTTGTATCCAGTCGTCACAGCTTACAAGTCCTTTCTGTTCTATAGCAGTCTGAAAATAGTCGATATATGTTTTTTTCATTTTAACATTTGTTAAAAGCGCTACATTGCGGCGTTTAATTCTCAGCGCTTCATTTAACATTTTATCAATCAGGGATATATGATTCGGGGCAAGATACTCGCATCCTTTATAAAACCTATCTTCAATTGTGCATATTATCGGGAGCCAGTTACGATAAAATCTATTAAACATTTCTTTTGTCGGCCAAAAGAGTATTAATCCGCTTATTACATGCGCATCAATATCCTGGATCAGTTGCTTTGTGTCGCCGCTTTCCGGAGCTTGTAATATTCCATAATAAAGTTTGAATTTACCGGATTTGGATGTATTAATATCTTGAGCCACGGATTCTATAACCTGAAAAAGCGAATCATCTTTTGCGTTTTCGCTCTGTATGGCAATTCCAATAGTAATATCTTTTTTCAGGTTTTTATTGATTTCTGTTCCGTTTCTTCCATGAGATTTTAATAATCCGGCTTGCATAATAATATCAATGGCATTTTGAACTGTGTTTCTTGTTACATTATAACGATTACATAATGTATCTCTGTTTGGCAGCCGTTTATCTTTATATGTACCAGATAATATTTCTTCTTTAATTTTTTCAATTATTTTGCAATAAAGCATAAATATTCCAATAATTAATATATATTCTATATTATAATACATATATTAGATTATTTCAACAGTATTCATAAAAATATTTTTTATGAATACTGTTGACAATTCCACATGCTGAAACTATTCTATTATTTAATAAAAGTTTTATCGAGTAGGTAAAAAATGATATCTGGTTGTTATGATAAAAAATATTTTGCAGAGAATAACTATGAATTTAGAATTGACAAACATACTATTTACAGCGCCGAAGAAGAGATGGCTGATATTGAACGAAGTTTGCAGGAACAGGGGTATACCAGTACCGGTGGTGATGTCGGAACTAATCTGGAGTAATCAATAAAAAGATCTTAAAAAGATAGTTTGATTCCCAATTGTCAAAATAGTATAATAAAAAGCGATTTAACAGGCAAGGTAATATACCTTGCCTGTCTTTGTTTGTAGAAGGAGTTATGAATAATATGAATGAAGAATTTTACAGATATGAACAGCGTTTTAACAGCGCCGCGGCCAATCTGCCATATCGCAAACCATGGCAAGATAAAGAGAGGATTGAAATTGCAGAAATTGCCAAGAAAAGCCTGGGGATTAAAGACGAATATCTTCCTCATATAAATGTCAGCTGTATAAAAACACTTATAAGAGAAAATTTTATTATTGAGTGTCTTGAATTTGTGTCATGGCAGAACGTGATCGGCGCAGCCCATTTATACCTTCCGAAAAATTTGAATAAAAAAAATCCCTTTGTGCTTTTATGTCATGGCCATGGAGAGGGCGGTAAAACCTGCAACGGATATCAGATTATGGCCCAGGCGTTGGTACACCAGGGAATAATTGTACTGGTTCCGGATGTTTTGGGCGCTGGTGAACGTACACCCATGGGACATAGTGATTGTGTAATTCCTTTCGCGTGTGGCTTATCGGTACAGGGATTAATTATAATGGAAGCGCTGGCGTGGCTGGAATGGGCAAAAAATGATACGCGTATTGATGCGCAGAAAATGGCGGNNCCATGTTTCTGGGCGCCTTGTGTCCGTACCTGGCGGCATTATCATCATCCGGCTACCCCAGCAGCTTTGATTTTATTGCCAGAAAAGAAAAAAAACACTGCCATTGCAATATTATTCCGGGCGTGATCGGGAAAATTGAAATGTGGGAACTATATTCCTTGTTTGCGCCAAAGCCACTCTTAATCTTCCAGGGAGGGAATGATTGTCTCATTCCCCAGGATTATTTTTATTCATTATCAAGAAAGATCCAATATGTGTATAGACAAATAAATGCAGAAAAACAATTTTTCTTTCGGGTGACCGATGGCGAGCATGCCTGGGATCTCACCCGCACCATAATGATGGTTGATTACTTGACAAGTATATTTAGCCTTAACAAAGCGGCATTTTATAATACTTCTTATAAGCCGCTTCCTAAAGAAGATCTGCTCTGTATAAAAAACTGGCCCAAGCATGCCCTGACAACCGATGAACTCGCATGTACAATTAGCGGCTTGCATATTTCATCACAAATGAACTTATGGGATGTATATAAACCGCGCATTGGTTCTTCTGTTGAAGAGGTATGTGCCAGAGGAAACATGATGCAGATTTTTGCCCAATACGAGGCATTTCTGGAAACCAAAAAAATATTTAATACATAGGATTATAAATAACTATAAGAAAATAGATAATATTTATTCTTTTACATTTCCTATGAACTGATAATTTTTTTACAAGTCACGCCTTCTTTAATAGTATTGGTTTGGGCTGGAAATTCTTCTTTGTATTCTATTCCCTTTAATAAGGAATGCATAAAACTCAAATATCTTGCGGATTTGTATTCGTATGGTACGGATAATGTTGTTATGGGGATTTCGGTATCGTTATAATATCCGCCGAAACCCATAATCGATAAATTCTCCGGAATTAAAATATTTCTTAATGGAAAAATATTTATTGCTTGCAGCGCTTCGGTATCATCAAAACAGATAAGAGCTGTAATTTTTTTTTCATAATATAAATTGAAGGCTTGCCTGATCCATTCGCTTTTAAAAAAATCTCCTATGGCAACTAAATTTTCTGCTTCGGATATGCCGGCATATCGTTCCACGGCATGTAAGTATCCCTCTAATCTTCTTTTATATACTGCTGTATCATGATGAGTACCGGCGATAAAGCCTATTTTTTGATGTCCGAGCGATGCCAAATACTCAACCTGTTTTTCGGATGTTCGATTATCGCCTTTTTCGCTAAAGCCGCAATGATGTTTCTCGTATCCGGGGAAACAGGTAATTGTAGTGAATGCCATATCGTTTTCTTTTAACATATGCAACAAAAGTGCGATTTTTTCAATATTACCGCATGAGATAAATACGCCTGTAACATTTTTTTCTTTTAAGGTGTTTATTACAAAACGAAAATTATTACGAATGGTATCCAGGTAGATAATGTATGAAAATGCATTTTGGGAAAAAAGATATTGCTGAAAAATTTCAAGCATGGTTGCCTGGTAGATATTTTTGTGCAGATCTGCAATAATACAATAGGTTTCGGTTTTATTTTTTTCGATTTCTTGATTAATATTCCGGACTCGTTGTTTAATTATGCTTCCAATGCCGTTTTTTGTCTGGATCAAGTCTTTTTGGGCAAGAATTTTCATGGCTTGATTAACAGTATTACGATGAACACTAAATCTTTTTGATAATGAATTTACAGAAGGCAGCATGGAGCCTGTTATATGCATATTATTGAGTATTTCATTTTCTAATGTAAGCGCTATGGAATTGGATTTTTTCATTTATATAACCTTTTATTAAAAAAATATACAATCTATATAATTATATACAATCAATATAATTAATGCAAATTTGTAAAAAAAACCTGATATTTTGGTAATTTTTATAAATATCGCTTGACTTTTTAATAAAAAAATACTATAATATATTCAACCAATACAATATCAGATAGGTTGTACATTTAAATATTTCAAATCAAGGAACATAATTATGAAACAAAAAAACACAGTTGTATTCATAGTAATAACAATTCTATATCAGTTTATGATTGGAACTTACATTAACGCAGCTGCAGCAATTATCTTTAATCAGAATTTTGACTCATTGCCTGATTTAAGAATTATGCTCGCTCCTGATAAAAACAGAAAAGTTAATTTTATTTTTTCTGAAGAATATGATATATACCTGGATGGAACCCAATCTCCTAAAGCGGAGCTTTCTTCTGACTATAATCATACTGCCGGTTCCGGTAAAAGTTTAAAGTTATACAATTATCAGGCGAAATGGAATAAAAAATATAACTCGGGAAGATTGAAATTTTTTAATGTGTTTAAAAGAGGAAATCTGGACGCCAGTGATATTGGCAAATCCTTTTGCGGTTCATTCTGGGTCTATTCTGAAGAAACAACCAGTCTCAGCGCCTCAGTGATGTCTATAGCCAACACCAGCACAATGTCCGGTGAAAATAAAAATGCCTATGGAGGATCAACTTATAAAAAGGGCATTTCTTATAATATACCAGCCAAAACATGGACTGAATGTATATTCAATTATAAATTCGATAAGGGAAATGTAAACGAGATTTATCAAATCGGCATTTTTACAATCATGTTACCCGAAGGTACATCTGAAAAAGGAACAGTTATATATATTGATGATATTTCTATGCACAGATGTGAAAATAAAACTGAAAAAATCGAAGCAGCAACTGTATCCACAACCGGTATACCGAATGTACTTTCTGATCCCGCAGCGAAAAGACCTGTTCCAACTGTTTTCAAGAAATCGTCCAGAATTGATGATTTGTTATATTTTGATATGCCAGCTGATCCGGATACTGTATTCAGAAAAATCTCCAACGGCACTGTTATCTTAAAACAGGAAGCGTTTCTCCAGCCTTCATCAA
Source organism: Spirochaetia bacterium (assembly GCA_003497555.1). Taxonomy (GTDB): domain Bacteria; phylum Spirochaetota; class UBA12135; order UBA12135; family UBA12135; genus UBA12135. The sequence continues at coordinate 3,380 of DNNS01000012.1, read as the reverse complement.
CAGAAGGTATGCCTGATTATGGCTCATATCAGATTATTGAGGTAAACGGCATGCCGTTTAAAAAGGCTATACGCTTTACGTGTACTGTTGTGCCGGAAAAAGCGTGGAAATTCAATTACCGAGTGCATCTGCCTCCCGGATTCATTTATGAGGACAATGACACTGTTTTAATCCGCGCGTATGTAAGATTGCTAAGCGGCGGAGATTTTGATACAAAAACAGGCAGACTAGGCATCAGTCTTGGTGAACGCTCGCATGTTGTAAAAATCGGAACTCTTGGGCGGGGAACAGCGGTTTACACTATGGGAGAGGAATGGATTACCGTATATTTGCCGGTAAAAATCAATCGGGAAGCGGGCGCTGCCGGATACTATGTCGGTATTAATCCCGGATATCATGAGCAGGTTGTAGAGATTGGCGGGATTGAATTTATTTTTTATGGTAAAAAATATCCCGTTGAGAAACTCCCGCAATCATCCAGAGGGTATAAGGGGTATGAGGTTGGCGCTTCGTGGAGAAAAGAGGCGCTGGCAAAAATCGAGCACATCAGAAAAAACAATATTACAATCATTGTTAATACAGCTGACGGAAAACCTGTTGCTGATGCGGATGTTAAAATCGCCATGTACGAGCATGAGTTCAATTTCAGTCTCGCTGCCGGCGCAAGCAGGAAATCCTTTAAATCGGAGCAGTATCGAAATTCAATTGTTACTTATTTTAACTCTCTCGGCACAGAAGGCGGATTTCACAGGACGCAGCTTGATGATGAAAACACTCCTGCGTATTCGGAATTGGATACCATTATCGCCTGGGCGTATGCTAACGGTGTTTCCAAGAATATCAGAGGTCACGCGCTTATGTGGGATGTGGCGGAAGATTCTGCCAGAATACAGATTTATAAAGATATTCTGCATGATAAAGTTGCGCTACAGCAGTCCATAAAGAATCATATTATTTATATGGCAAAAAGATTTCCGCGGGTAACGGACTGGGATGTATCCAATGAAGACAGCTCCAGAAAAAATTTTCCTGCGTTAAATACTTTCAAGCGTCTCTATGGCGATACTATCTTAGTTGACTGGTATCAATGCGCCAGAAAAGCGCTGCCGCAGGCCAAACTGGCGTTAACCGACGGATTTGATTCCTCATCAGCACTTTTTAAACAGGCGCAGAAGCCGTTTTTAGATTGGGCTGTAACCAACCTGACGTTTGATGTCATCGGGCAGCAGGGTCATGTCGGTTACGATAAAACACCTGAAAATATAATTAAAACCATGGCGGAGCTGGCCCGTTATGGTAAAACAGTGCGGGTAACCGAGTTTGATACCGGTACCATTGCGGACGACGTCAATTATCAGGCAAATATAGTCCGCGACGCCATGATTGCATATTTCAGCGATGAAAGCGTGGATACGCTTCAGTTATGGGGGCACCGGGATCACAGCCCGACCGAGAAGTCATCAAGAATAATGTTTTTCTACGATTGGAAAATGAAACCCGCGGGTTATGTGTATGAGGACCTGGTATATAATAAATGGTGGACCAGAGATACAGGTAAAACCGATACCAAAGGCAATTACACTACCCGAGGTTATTACGGCGATTACACAATTACCGTCACAAAAAATGGTAAAACAAAAACTGTTGATGTTCCCTGCAGAAAAGGAAAAAACAATACGATTATAATAACATTATAAACTACCACCAGCTCTGCTGCCCTGCGGGCAGCGGCACCCCATAAGGCGCCGCATGGTAGTTTGTCCCCCAAAAACTGCAGAAAACCAACAGTCATACCATCAACCCCGGCTCCAGAAAATCCAGATCAATACTGCCCAACACTGCTGTTTTCCCTTAACAGGCATGTTGAACTGTCATTAGCTCATTTAATCCGGGTTGTCTTGATATCCTTTGTTTTTTTCATCCAGTTTTCAAGACTCCGTGCTAATTTTTTTTTAATTTTGATATATTCCCTGCGCTTTGCAAGATTGACAAGCTCCAGAGGATCATTTTTTATATCAAACAATTCTTCCCGCGGACGCATTACCCGGCAGGGAATTATTTTATTATTGAGCATTTTACAATCCGCACGGTTAAGCCCGAGTAAATCCGCAGGCAGGGCAGGCTGTATTTTCAGGCCGGGGCGGAAATAACGCGTATAACAATAATTTTCAGTACGTACGGAACGGATCGGGTCATAAACATCCCTAAATTCCGGTTTGCGGTTTTTAAACATATAGTCAAGAAAAATATCGGCGTGTCTTTTTTTTTCCGCTGCCGGTTCTCCATGAAAATTCCTTTCTAAAAAAATTTCCCGGTGCGGACGATAGGTTTTTCCTGCAAGAAGCGGCCAAAAAGTTTTTCCCTGTATTTCCGGCGGAATTTGTAATCCGCAGGCATCAAGAATTGTCGGTGCAAGATCCATGTTCTGTAAAAGTTCCGGCACTCGCCTGCCTTTTTTAATCTGCGGAGCCGTAAGAAGCAGAGCGGTTTCCACTCCGCGCCCATAAAGCGTTCCCTTGGAGCGGGGACCGCTGATTCCATGATCAGTGGTAAAAATCACCAGGGTATGATCTGCGTATCCTGATTGACGGATAGCGCTTGTAAGCAAGCCGAAATGATAATCCATATATTTAAGCGCTGTCTGGAATTTAGCCAAGGCCCCGCGGTTTTTCATGGTATCTGCAATATAAGGCGGCACAAAAGCCTGGCCGGCAGAAATTTTTTTTCCGAAATTAAACTTGTCATACTGCCAGAGCCAGCGGGAAATATGCGTATCGCAGGTTCCGATATTAAGATAAAACGGCTGCCTGGAATTTTTATTTTCTTTCAGAAAGCTGATTGCCTGTCTGACGGCATTTTTGGAGTCATAATCGTCAAACCCGCCGATACTTCGCTCCAGATCAATCTGATAATGATTTTTCCCGCACCCCCGTTCATGGCTGAACCCGATATGAACGGTTTTATATCCGGCCTGATTCAGATAATCAACCACGGTTTTCTGATTTTCCGGAAGCGGATGCCCCATGTGGGCAAGGCCGGTTTGCCCGTTTACATGCGCATATTTTCCGGTCATGGCGCATCCGCGGGAGGGACTCGAGGCCGGTGAATTGCAATAGGCATTTTCAAAACAGATTCCTTCCCGGGCGAACCGGTCAAGATTGGGCGTGATTAACGGCTTGCCGTAACAGCCGAGTTCGCGCCCGATATCATGGCAGATAAAATAAATTACGTTCATCTTTTTCATAGTGTTCCTGAAATCAGTATATTCTAACTGTCGATTTGAAATAATTACAGGATGTTGAAATGAGCCCAGATACGAAGAGTTCGCAAAAAGAAAGCCGGAGGCGTACTATTTTATACGTCGAGGACTCTATTTTTGC